>SKJE01000084.1 GCA_007116075.1 Spirochaetia bacterium | reverse complement strand
GGTCTCAACTCGGCAATCTCAAGGGCATTGACCACCCGCTTGTACACCTCATCCCGATTTTTTACCCCATGAATTTTCAAAGGCTCGGCAATGGTGTCAAAGACGTTAAACCGGGGATTGAGGGTCTCATAGGGATCCTGGAAGATCATCTGGATCTCTTTCCTGAACCGTTTCCGGGCTTCCCTGGATGTATCGTCGAAGGGATGATCGTCAAAAATGATATGACCGTCGGTCTTATCCTGAAGCCGCACGATAATCTCACCGGTGGTGGTTTTCCCCGAACCGCTCTCACCGGCCAGACCGAGGATCTCTCCTTTGTCTATGGTGAGGGAAATATCATCCACAGCCTTCACATACTGCTTTTTTGTGGAAAACACATCCCGGAAACCCTTCCTGACTGGATAGTACTTCTTCAAATGCTCTATGACTATAAGCGGTTTTTCCTGCTTCATGACTGGGATACCTCCATCCGCTTGATCAGCCGTTCCCTCACCAGATCCCAGGATGCAGTATGGCTTGAACGGTCACGAAATTCCTCCACCCGTTCCGGGAAATGACACATCATCAGGTGCCCCGGTTCCGGCTCAGCATATTCCGGGGTTTTCTGCTCACACAGAAGCTCTGCAAAGGGACAGCGCTCTGCAAATCTGCATCCAGCCGGCGGTGTCAGCAGGTTCGGAGGAGTCCCGGGAATGGAGATCAGTTCATCCATCTCCTCGGTAATGATCGGAAAGGCGTTCTGCAGACCCAGTGAATAGGGATGATAGGGCTTGCGGAAAAAGGAGTCTGTTTTTGACATCTCCATTACCTTGCCCCCGTACATCACCATAATGTAATCGCATATCTCTGAGACTACAGAGATATCATGGGTGATGAAGATCATGGAGCTGTTGATCTCCTTCTGGATTTTCAGGATCCTGTGGAGGATCCGGTCCTGGACTACCACATCCAGGGCAGTCGTGGGTTCATCGGCAATAATCAATGGAGGACTCAAGGTCAGGGCCATGGCAATCACCGCCCGCTGCTTCATCCCCCCGCTCATCTGGTGGGGATAGCTTTTCAGGCGTTTCTCCTCGAGCCCGACCATCTCAAAGACCTCCACAGCTCGCCGGTAGGCCTCCTGGCGGCTCATGGAAGTATGGGCCTGGATGCCCTCGATCAGCTGGTCCCCGATGGTATACACCGGGTTAAGGGCATTCATGGCGCTCTGGGATATCATGGCAATATCCTTGAGGCGCATCCGCCGGACTGCCTCCTTGCCCAAACCCACAAGCTCCCGCCCATCAAGGATTATGGATCCGCCTGAGATGCTGCCGTTCTTGGGCAGCAGCTGCATGAGCCCCTTAGCAATGGTGGTCTTACCGCATCCGCTCTCGCCGACAATACCGAGGCTCTCCCCACGGTTCAGCGAGAAGGACACACCGTCCACTGCCTTCAGGCTCCCTGTTCCTACTGTATATGATATTTCAAGATCTTTTACTTCTAATAATGCCATAGTTTCCTATCTCTTCCGTAATCGCGGATCTACGACCGCTTCCAAAGATCGTGCCACAAAGAAAATTGAGACGAGCAGCAGAATAATCGCCACTCCCGGAGGAACATTCCACCACCAGGCTACCCGGGAGTATCCTGATACGGAATTCATGTGGAGAATCTGTCCCCAGCTTGTTACCCGGGGGTCCCCGAAGCCGAGAAAGGCAATGCTTGCCTCAGCCATTATCGTCCAGTTCACCATGAAAGCCATCTCCAGCAGCACCAGGGGCACCACGTTGGGCAGGATATACCGGAACATGATCCGCAGGTGTCCCGCCCCGGCAACCTTTGCCGCCTTAATATAAGGCCGCTTGGATATGGAGAGCACCTGGGAACGTACAATACGGGCGACCGTCCGCCAGGACAGCATTGATACCGCCAGTATGACGTTCCAGAGACTCGGCTGCATGATGGCCGCCAGTACAATGACGAAGGGGATGAAGGGGATCGCGTAGAAGAAGTCCACGATCCGCATGAGCACCGTGTCTACCATCCCTCCAAAGTATCCCGAAACAATGCCGACCACGGTTCCTACAAAGGTCACCAGCACCGCTGCAAGGAATCCGACAATCAAGGCGGTGCGCGTACCCAGAATGACCTGGCTGAATATATCCCTCCCCACGTCAGTGGTTCCAAAGGGATGATCCCATGTAGGAGACTCCAGGCGCTTGATGCCTCCCTCGTCATGATAGTGCCTGTCCCTGGGTCCATGGGGAGCCAGGGAATCAGCAAAAACTCCCACAAAGATAAAAAACACCAGCAGCACCACCCCGATAAGGGCGAGACGGTCACTCTTGAGACTGGAAAGAAATACCGAGAAAAAACTCTGGTTGTTCCTCCTGCCCGCCGGGCGTCTGGAGGGGCCGCGTCGTTGTGCTATGTATGATGTAATATACTGTATCAGTTGTTTCACCTTCTGCATGCTTCCTCCTAGTAGGTAATTCTCGGATCGAGGAAGGCGTAGAGCACATCCGCTATGAGATTCATCACCATGACCACCGTCGAGAGAATGATGAAACTTCCCTGGGCAAGGGGATAGTCAGACCGGGTCACCGCCTGTACGATCTCCCGGCCAAGCCCCGGCCAGCTGAACACGACCTCTATAAGTACCTGTCCTCCGATAGCCGCTCCCACAAAGAGTGCTCCGGCGGTTACCACCGGAAGCAGGGCGTTGCGCGCCGCATGACGATAAAGCACTCGCCGCTCCGGCAGTCCCTTGGCATGGGCCATCTCTATGTAGTCCTCGCTCATCACCTCAAGCATGCTGTTGCGCATAATCAACGTGGGAGTAGCAAGAAAGTACAGACCGGCAGTCAAGGCCGGCAGTACCAGGTGCCGAAGGAAGTCAAGGGAAAGAAAAATCTCACCGAAGGTTGTCCCCTCATATCCAGTGGAACGCATTCCCTGGGCGGGAAACCACCCAAGGCGCACCGCAAAGAGCATGATCACCATCAGGCCGACCCAGAAGGTCGGCGCAGAACGGAACACGAGACTGAAGGCTACTCCGGCCGATTCAAGTCTTGTCCCCCGTTTCCAGGCCATCCAGGCTCCGCCGAACACTCCGATGATATAGGCAAAGAGCATTGCAGTAAGCATCAGAATGAGGGTTGCCGGCAGTCGGTCCCCAATAACCCTTGACACCGGACGGTTGTAGAAGTAGGAGGTCCCGAAATCAAACCTCAAAAGATCGCCCATGAATATCTTGTACTGGGTCCATAAGCTTTCATGAAGTCCGTACCGCTCAAGGAGAGCCTGCCTCGCCTCCTGAGGAATGGAGGGATCCACCATGGATGCGGTGGGATCTCCCGGCATGGTTCTGAAGAGCAGAAAAATCATGGTTGATACCAGCAGTATCATGATCACCATGATCAGAAGTCTGCGAAAAATATAACCGATCACGAATGGTTTCCTTTTGCTGTCTGTAAGATGCATGCCCGCTGAATTTTTTTTCATTCAGCGGGCATATCTGATTTAGTTATAACGTATCCGGGATGATTTATTCCAGAGGCATTCTCATCCGTCCCTGGCTGTCCCAGGTAAAACCGGCTTCGGCTAAGATCTGCCGTGCCCGTTCAGGATTATAGGTGTTATGAATCGGCACCTCAGGATTATGCCAGAATTCATTGGCTGCATTGATTACCAGGCCGGCTCCGCCGCGGGATCCGTATCCGTCCAGCAGCACATCCAGGGCGTAGTCGTAATCCACTAAGTAGGAGAGAGCTACCCGGAAGGCCTTATTGTTGAATGGAGGCCGGTTATTGTTCATGCCAATATAGAAGAATCCGATATCAGGAGCCTCGGTGATGGTCAAGTGGCTGTATCGGCCGCCGTCATTGTCCTTGATCTGGTTAATATGTGCAGGGATCAGGTCATAGGAGACCATGTCTACCACGCCAAGTTCCAGGTCTGTCAGGACACCTTCGGGAGACGCATAGATCTTGAAGACAAATCCATCGATATTCACAGGATGAAAGTAATCCTCATATTTAGTCGCCACCAGCTCCTCGCCATTTCTGAACCGGACAAACTCAAAGGGTCCGCTTCCAACGGGGTGCTCGTTGTAGTACTGGGTGTAGTCACCAATTCCTTCCCAGATATGCTTTGGCAATATAGGAATCTGGGTCAGGGTCGTGGTGATAAAAGGCGCATAGGCGTACTCCATGTTAAAACGGATCACATTGTTCCCCAACAGTTCCACTGAATCAATAGGCTGAACAAATGCTGCAAAGTAGCTGTCCGGCAGACTCATAAATGCCTCATAGCTAAATTTCACATCCTCCGGAGTTACCGGCCTGCCGTCGTGAAAATTCATGCCCTCCCGGAGGGTGACGTCGATAGTGGTATCATCAACAACTTCCCAACTGGTTGCCGCCCAGGGAGTGGGCTCAACATCGACAGAGAGACGGACCAGTTTGTCGTAGATAAGTCGCAGGTTTCTCCAGTCGTAGACGCTCCTGGCACCGAAGGGGTTCAGGTTGGTAATGTTTACGTTGCTCGCAACAACGGGAACAGTCCGTTCACCAATCGCTTCCATGACCATGGGGGACCACTCATTGAAGAGTCCCTCACCGGACATATTCTCAAGACCGGTAAACCGCTCGTGGTTGTAGGTCTGGACATTTGAACGGGAGTAGAGGGTGATCCGGGGAACATCCTCAGCAAGAATCCGCTGGGCTTCCCAGACGTATTCACGCCGTGCAGCAATATCCATCTCGCTTCTCTGGGCATCAGCAAGGGCATCAAACTCAGGATTTACGTACCGGGAAGTGTTGTTACCACCGGGATTTGCATTAGATGAATGGTTGATTGAGTAGATGAACATATCGGGATCAAGCCGTTCAACCCGGCCGGACCAGCCGATGGTATATGCATCATAGTCCATCTCTTCACCGTAGATGACATCAAGCAGCACAGAAAAATCCGTAGGCTGTGCGTTAAGAGTCACCCCAAGCTTGGCCAGCTCGTCGGAAAGTTCCTGGGCCATCTCATAATTTACCAGGTTGGACTCAGGAAGAGAACTGCGCAGGGTCAGTTCGGGAACAAGCGCCCCCATTTCAGCATCTGCAGCATCCTGCTCTGCCCGGCCTCCGCCGAAGACCACCATAGTTGCCGTCAGCAGGACAACCAAGATTACCATCTTTTTCATAATTCCTCCTCATACAACAGATATCCGCCCTGCATTTCTACAGAGACAGCATCCATTTTTGATATATAATAATACTTTGAATCCTAATGATCCATACTAACGGACAGATCCGATTATGACAACGTCATGATAAGGCGTAGGGTACATGTTTTTTTATATCTATTACAGTACGGTATTAATGCGCCATTGAATGTTACAGCCCCATTATCCCGGGTTGTAAAAAAACCGTTTGCTTGTTAACTATATGACCCGGCGGCATAGTTTGCTCATCATCTTCTCAGGTGCCAGGATGGTGAATGCTCATTCTCTTTTTTGATTTCTCCAGGAGTATCATGAAATACTGCTCCCCTCCGGCCGGGGAATGTAAGCAGCAGCAGTTCATCATTCCTGAAGCGCCGGTGCTTTGACAGATAATAGCTGCAGGTACAGCAGATGACTGAAGGAATAAAGAGTCCCGGCCCGAAGAGTTCCAGGGACAGCACCACTGCGGCAAGGGGAGCATTTGCGGTAACAGCGATCATGGAAACTGCTCCGAGAACGGCAAAAAGCCCCGGGTCTGCACTGACTGCGGCGGCGAAACTGCTCCCGACGGATGCACCGACAAACAGCATCGGCGTAATCACCCCGCCGGCCCCGCCGAAGCCAAGGGTCAGAGAGGTAGTAAGAAGTTTCACCAGCGCCCCTAAGGGAGTGTAGACAACACCCTGAAACATGCTGTTCAGTCTTCCCGAACCCAGAAAAAGGTAGTCCGTTGACCAGAGGATACCCGCCAGAGCAATGATCACCCCCGCCGCAGCAGAGGCTGCGAAGGGATTAAGCGGCAGTGCCTGGTACAGCCGTCGTGCAGCCGAGAGCGCCCAGACATAGATCAGCCCGGCACATGAGAAGAACATAGCGGCCAGCAGGAGCTGCAAGACCAGCGAAGGACTGAGTACGGCTGTACCGTCCCAGAGACCCCGATGGCTGGGCGCCCCTACCTTTATGGCTGTCCAGGTTGATGCGGCTGAAGCGATGGCTCCCATAATAAACCCCAAGGGACGGTCCGGCTTATTGTTCATCATACCGTAAGCAAGCAGGAACCCGGCCGCAGGGGCAGTAAGGACTCCGGCAAATCCCGCTGCTATTCCGCATAACACCAGGTGCTGCTGGCGGGTACGGAATATACGTCGCAGGAGGGCGGAAACTGCTGCACCAATCTGGGCACTTGGTCCTGCCCTGCCTGCGGACCCACCCGCTCCGATGGTGATCACCACGGCGAGAAGTATACGCAGCATCCGGGAAAGACTGCGTGAATCCGAGGCATCATAGATCCCCCGGGAAAAACGGCGGTTGCCTGTACCGACCCGATAGCTCCCGGTTAATGCTGCAGAGGTTGCCATAGCCCCGCTCAACAGGAACAGGTATACCCAGGCTGGGAAAGGATGTGCTGATATATAATCAAGCAGGGAGGAAAAGTGTCCAACCGCACCACCGGTCATTACACCGATAATAAGGGCAAACAGCAGTCCCCGCAGATACGAATGAAACATGTGCTTCATTGACCGGATTGTACTGCAGGGGACGTATTAGAACAAGTATTAATCATCTAACTGTTCAGAACTCTGCCGGTCCTTCCACCGCTTGATGAACACCTGGTATGCCAGTACCTGGGCGCTTATCTCAGAATTCTTCAGCTCTCCCCTGCCGACCCAGTCCTGGCCCTCATATCGGGCAAGATGAACCAGTTCCCCCTCAAGCTGGGAGATCTCAAACCCTTCCTGGGCTGAAACAAAATCGAGACGCTTCATGGTCACTTCATAACTCTCATCAAAAATAATCTCTTCAATGCTTTTTTCCATGACTTAAATATAATGAAGGACCTCCCTGTCAGTCAAAGGATAGAAGCCCCTTTCCCGGCACTCTTAAGCCGGAAAAGGGACTATCCATCAAAAGAGTCAGTAGCTCCGGTTGTTCAGCTCCCAGAATACCGGGGTTTCGATAAGATGATCATGCTCCCTGGCCAAATCAACGGCCCTGGATCCGGTTCGGTCACGCATGAGCGCATCCGCCCCAGCTTCAAGGAGCAGTTCAATGGCCTTGCCATGGCCGGCAGCGGCAGCATGCAGGAGCGCAGATCGGTCATAATACCCTCCCCGCTGGTTCACCGCAGAACCCGCATCAATGAGCAGGGCTGCAGCATTGATCTCTGCGCCTGCACTAAAAGCGTGCATCAGGGGAGTCATCCCTGTCTGGTCAAAGGCATGAATATCAGCCCCGGCATCAAGGAGTACCGTGAGCACACCAGACCCTGCAGAACCAAGAATCCCGTGGGTCAGGGCATCCCGTCCCTGGTGATCCCTTTGGTTGATCCCAGCTCCGCGGGAGAGCAGGAGTGAAGTCATCTTTTCGTCCCCTGCTGAAGCTGCCTGCATCAGCGGAGTCATCCCTGACAAGTCCTGCTGTCCAAGTGATGCTC
>SKJE01000005.1 GCA_007116075.1 Spirochaetia bacterium | reverse complement strand
TCGGGAAGGAAGGCTGAGTAGTCGTCCAGGACTTCCAGGAAGAATTCCTGAATGATTACCTCAAAGGTGGAGAAACCGCTGTCATCCACGTAGATAGTAAATTCTTCGTGGACCATGCAGGAAGCGAGTGATATCAGAAGGAGTCCTGCAGTGAGTACAGGCAGCAGACGTTTAATATATCTAGAATGTGTCATGGATACCGTTCCTTATTATATTAGTATAAAAGAGGGTGATACTGTTGAAGTTACAGTATCATAGAATCGGGAGAGCGGAAAGATAGATTTTTACGATCTTCCGTGATACCGGTCCTCAAGAAGAGCCCTCCTGATAAGCCGTTTCAGTCGGGCCCAGCTGAAAAACAGCAGGGGAATTACCAGGAAGCTGAAACTTGAGGATGTGAACAGCAGGGCATTATAGGTGCCGTGGATGAGCACCGCATGAAACAGGCCGACGAACCGCAGGCGGGGGGAACCGAATTTTGCCCTGCCGATCCAGTATCCCATGATGCCGGATGCAACGGCATGAAGGGGAACGGCGGTGACTCCCCGCAGCAGCATCAGCGACAGGGGGTTTCCGGCGCTGTAGAGCAGGTTCTCCAGGATGGCAAACCCCATGCTGGTGCCGGCGGTGTAGATAATACCGTCGGTTACCTCATCAAAGGCCTTCCTGGGCACCAGGAAGCGGTAGACCATGGTCATCTTGGAGCTCTCCTCAATGAGCGCTGAGGTGACGAAGGCGGTGAGCAGCAGGTAGTACTGAGGATAGAAGGCTATAAAAAGCCTGTTTGCTGCGTAACCGAATATGAGGGCTGGAATCGTTGAGGCGAAGCCGAGCAGCACGGAAAAGATGACCATGCGCAACGGCTCCGGCTTCCTGCGGTCTTTGCGGTAGATGATCCAAAGCAGGATCAGTGCCGGCAGAGCAGCCAGAGCGACTGTGAGTGCAATATATTCCCGGCTCATTGGTTCTAAGTTAAACCAGTGTGTCATAACCTTCAGGAGTATGATCCACTGCCTGAAGATGATCAATAGGTAGAAGAGGTGAGTTATGAGAATTGACAATATGACCGTTAAGTTGACCGAAGCTGTGCAGGAGGCCTACTCCCTGACCGAACAGTATAACAACAGTACCATAGACCCCGAGCATCTGCTCCTTGCGCTGATTGACCAGCCCGAGGGGGTAGTCACTCCGCTGCTTGCCCGGGTGGGAGCCGACCCCTCCCGGATACGGACACATCTTAACAGTCTCATCGAAAAAAAACCGAAGGCCTACGGAGGAGTAAATCAACCCGGGATATCATCATCCCTCCAGCGGGTGATCCAGCGTGCTGAACAGGAAGCAAAAACCCTGAAGGACGACTATGTGAGCACCGAGCATGTAGTGCTGGCACTGGAGAAGGACACGGACCTGCTGAAATCCTTTGGAGTAACCCGGGATAACCTGCTGAAGGCCCTGCAGTCCATCCGGGGTAACGAGCGGGTCACAGACCAGAACCCTGAGGGAAAGTACCAGTCCCTGGAGAAATACTGCCAGGACCTCACCGATTTGGCCCGCCGGGAAAAGCTGGACCCGGTGATCGGCCGGGACGAGGAGATCCGACGGGTCATGCAGGTGCTCTCCCGACGGACCAAGAACAACCCGGTGCTGATTGGAGAACCCGGTGTAGGCAAGACTGCCATCGCAGAGGGGCTGGCCAGACGCATCGTTTCCGGTGATGTTCCCGATATGCTCAAAAACAAGCGTCTGCTTGCCCTTGATCTTGGTGCACTCGTGGCAGGTGCAAAGTTCCGGGGTGAGTTTGAGGAGCGGCTCAAGGCGGTGATCAAGGAGGTAAGCGCTTCTGACGGAGAGATTATCCTCTTTATCGATGAACTTCATACCCTGGTGGGAGCCGGGGCAGCCGAAGGTTCAACTGACGCATCAAACCTTCTTAAACCTGCCCTGGCCAGGGGGGAACTGCGGGCTATTGGGGCGACGACCCTGGATGAGTACCGTAAGCATATAGAAAAGGATCCCGCCCTAGAACGTCGCTTCCAGCCGGTATTCACCAGTGAGCCAAGTGTCGAAAACACTATTGCCATCCTGCGCGGTCTCAAGGAGCGCTATGAAGTGCACCACGGGGTGCGCATCAAGGATGAGGCGATCATTGCTGCAGCGGTGCTCTCAGACCGTTATATTACCTCCCGGTTCCTGCCGGACAAGGCAATTGACCTTGTGGATGAGGCGGCAAGCAAGCTCAAGATGGAGATTGAGAGCCAGCCCATTGAACTGGATAAGACCGAACGGCGAATGCTGCAGCTATCCATTGAACAGCAGGCTCTGGAGAAAGAACAGGACCAGGCATCCCGGGATCGGCTGAAGAAAATTCGCCAGGAACTCTCGGATCTGAAGGCGAAGCGTGATGTAATGCATCTCCAGTGGCAGAACGAGAAGGATGTCATTGAGCATATCCGGTCCCTGAAGGCAGATATCGAGTCCCTTCGGGCAGAGGAGATCCAGGCGGAGCGCCAGGGGAACCTCGGCCGGGCTGCCGAGATCAAGCACGGGTTAATTCCCCAGGCTGAACGTTCCCTTGAGGAACATACTGTCAAGCTTGAAGAGCTCCAGAGCCAGGGAAGCCTCTTGCGGGAGGAGGTCTCCGATGATGATATCGCCATGGTAGTCTCCAGCTGGACCGGCATTCCGGTAAGCAAAATGCTCTCTTCGGAGATGGAGAAGTACCTGAAGCTGGAGGAGACCCTGTCCCAGCGGGTGGTCGGCCAGGAGTGGGCCATCAGGTCGGTCTCCCATGCGATCAGGAGGAACAAGACCGGTCTCTCCGATGAAAACCGGCCCCTGGGATCCTTCATCTTTATTGGGCCTACCGGGGTGGGAAAGACCGAGCTGGCAAAGACACTGGCGGATTTCCTCTTTGACGATGACCGGGCCCTGACGCGGATCGACATGAGTGAGTATATGGAGAAGCATGCGGTGTCCCGTCTTATCGGAGCACCTCCCGGCTATGTGGGCTATGACCAGGGCGGCCAGCTTACCGAGGCAGTACGCCGCCGGCCCTATTCGGTGATTCTTTTCGATGAGATTGAGAAGGCTCATCCGGATGTCTTTAACGTGCTGCTGCAGCTTCTTGATGACGGACGGCTTACCGACGGCCAGGGCAGGGTGGTGGATTTCAGGAACACCATTGTAATCATGACCAGTAACCTCGGCAGTCAGCTGATCCTGCAGGCACGATCCCTGGATGAGGTTTCCTCCCAGGTTGACTCCCTCTGCAGGCAGACCTTCAAGCCTGAGTTTCTCAACCGGATTGATGAGATTATTATGTTTAACCGGCTTGAGCCTGAGCATGTGACCGGAATCGTCAGAATCCAGCTTGGGCTGCTGGCCAAGCGGCTGCAGCAGCGGAATCTTTCCCTGGAATACACAGATGCAGCAGTGGACTATCTGGTGGAGACGGGCTATGATCCCGCCTTCGGTGCCCGGCCGATCAAGCGGGCCATCCAGCGGGAGCTGCAGGACAAGCTTGCCCTGCTGATGCTTGACGGGACATATCAGGAGGGATCCACGGTACATGTTGATCGGGGAGAAGCGGGTCTGCAGTTTTCATGACCGGAGATGCCGATACGCTTCGGGGGTATCGGCATCGGTTATATATGCAGGATCATCGGTCTCAAAGTAGGATATTGTATATTCGCCAATGAGCTGGTGCATTGAATCCAGTCCAGGCTGCTCAAGGGCGCGCCGGACGACTTGGGCTGAAATCAGCACAGGGTGGCCCGGCTTCCCTTCGCAGGCGGGCCGGAGCACCTGCTTTGCATTCCAGAGACTAATCAGCGGTCGGATATGGTCTGCAGTAATAAGCGGCATGTCTGCCGGGAGAATCAGCGCATCGGAGTCGACGCTGATGCCGGCAAGACCCCTGCATACTGATCCGTACATGCCGAGCTCATAATCACTGTTTCTCACCAGTTGAACCTGCGGATACTCACTGCGTATGATCGATTCAAGTTGTATGCCCCGGTAGCCGGTCACCACTGTAATCGGCACATCAAGGGGGAGCAGTGCCTCTATGGAGTGAAAAATGATGGGAATTCCCTGCAGGGGCAGCAGGATCTTCCATGCACCCATCCGGGATGAAGTACCCGCAGCGGGAATAATGCAGCTGATCATGCAATCACTCTAGCACAATTGTATTTTACTGCCAACATGCAGTATAATCACGCCATCATGATAGCAACTATAATAAACTGCATTACTGTGCTCGTCGGATCCCTGATCGGATTAATCTTCCACGCAAAAATCAAGGATAACATGAAAGAAGTGGTGTTCATCAGTTCCGGGTTGATTGCCCTGCTTATCGGCATCACCATGGCCATGGAGACCGGAAGCTATATCGGTGTGATGCTCGCCGTTGCCATCGGGGGGATGCTTGGTGAGGCCCTCAATATTGAGGGGGGCATCCTGAAGCTTGGGGGTTTTTTCGAACGGATGACAACCAGGAAACGGGTTATTGACCCGGTACCCCGGGAGGATGAGACCCATGTGGAGGTACAGAAGAACTTTTCCCTGGGATTTCTTAATGCCTCTGTACTCTTCTGTGTCGGTGCATTAGCCATTGTAGGTTCAATCCAGGCCGGAGCCGAGGGGAACTATGAGCTGATTCTCATCAAGTCCGTCATGGACGGGTTTATGGCTATCATGTTTACTGCAGCCTACGGTATCGGGGTGGCCTTCTCGGCTGTGACCATCCTTGTATACCAGGGCGGGCTTACCCTGCTGGCAAAACATATTGCCCCGGCCATCGGAGCCCAGGGACTTACGGAATTATCAGCCATCGGCGGCATGCTGGTAGTGATGATCGGGCTGAATCTGCTGGGGGTAAAAAAAATCAAGACAGGGAACTTTCTCCCTGCCTTGCTGTTGGTCCCTGTGGTGACCTGGCTGATGCCGTTGATTGACAATCTGATCTATTCCTTCAGTTTCTAGCTCATTTTGGATGTCCCGTTCTGGGCTGATGCGGCATCCTCAAGGGCCGCATCGGCGGAATTGATCACCTTCGTCGGGGAGGGCTTCACATCCCATATCTCGGAGGCGTATTCCGAGATGGTCCGGTCCGAGGAAAACTTGCTGGAGGATGCAATATTGATAATCGCCCGTTTCCTCCACTCGCCTGGATTGGTCCGGTAGAGATCCTGCGCTGCAGTGTGGGCATCCCGGTAGGAAGCCAGGTCTGCAAAGTGCATGTACCGGTCTCCCTCTTCAAAGAGTGATCTTCTCAAGGGCTCGAAAATTCCAGGTTCAGAGAAGTTGAAATACCCAGAAAGGATCAGGTCCACGGCTCTTCGCATCTCATCGTCGGCAAGACAGTATTCATAGGGATCATAGCCGTCATTGGCAAGTTGTTGAATCTGGTTTGCATCATGGCCGAATATAAATGCGTTTTCCCTGCCAGCTTCCTCGACAATCTCGATATTTGCTCCGTCCATGGTGCCCAGAGTCAGTGCTCCATTGCACATAAACTTCATATTTCCCGTTCCCGATGCCTCGGTCCCTGCGGTGGATATCTGCTGGGAGATATCTGTTGCGGGGATGATCCGCTCGGCCATAGTGACCCGGTAGTTGGGCAGGAAGTACACCTTGATCATTCCCTTCAGAGATGCATCGCTGTTGATTACCTGGGCAATATTATTGATAAATTTGATGATCAGTTTCGCAATCGTATACCCCGGAGCCGCCTTTCCGCCGAAAAAGAAGGTGATCGGCGGGCCTTCCAGAAGTGAACTATCGTCCCGCATGCGGTTGTACAGCATGATAATATGAAGAGCATTGAGCATCTGCCGTTTGTATTCATGGATCCGCTTGATCTGGGTGTCAAAGATGCTCTCAGGATCAATCTTCCATCCGAACTCCTTCAGGATGTGGCCGGCCGCTCGCTGTTTCGCCTCAAACTTCACCTTGGCGAAGGCATCCTGGAAGGAGGAGTCTTCGGCATAGGGCAGAAGGTTCTTAATCTGGCTGAAATCCGTGATCCACCCGTCACCGATGGTGTCATTGATGAGGGATGCCAGGGGAGGGTTGGCACTGAGCAGCCACCGACGCTGGGTGATGCCGTTGGTCTTGTTATTGAACCGTTCGGGGAACATAGTCGCCAGCTCGGGAAACATCCGTGCCTTGAGCAGGTCGGTATGGAGGGCTGCAACCCCGTTGGTGGAATGGCTGCCGATAATTGAGAGGTTTGCCATCCTGATCTGCTTGATGGGAGTCTCCTCTACAATACTTATATTACTGATCTTCTTCATGTCGCCGGGGAAGAAGGTGATTGCCCGCTGGAGAAACCGATGGTTGATTTCATAGATGATCTGCAGGTGCCTGGGGAGATTCGTCTCCAGCATCTGCACGGGCCATTTCTCCAGCGCTTCGGGCATCAGGGTGTGATTGGTATACCCCATGCTTTTCTGGGTGATGCCCCAGGCGGAATCCCAGTCGACCCCCTCTTCATCCACCAGCAGCCGCATCAGTTCCGGTATGGCCAGTGAGGGATGGGTGTCGTTGAGCTGCAGGGACACGTAGGTGGGGAATTCATCGAAGGAGACTTGATACTTCTTGAAACGCCTCAGGATATCAGCCAGGGAACAGGCAACGAAGAAATACTGCTGCTTCAGCCGCAGTACCTTGCCGAGATAGAGGTTGTCGTTGGGGTAGAGCACCTGGGAGAGATTCTCTGCCATCACCTTTGCCCGGACCGCCTCCACATAATCTCCCTCGCTGAAGTCCTGGAAGTTGAACCCCTCAGCAGCCCGGGAGCTCCAGAGCCGCAGGGTATTGACCGTCTTCCCTCCGTATCCCACGATGGGAGTATCGTAGGCGATACCGTAGACTGACTGGGTGTCGTCCCAGGTATAGATCCGCTTGCCCTTCGAGATGGTCGAGTCTACCCGTCCGCCGAATTGGACGGGAACTTCGATGTCCCTCCGTTCCACTTCCCAGGGGTTGCCGAACCGGAGCCATTCATCGGGCTCTTCTTTTTGGTATCCGTTTATTATCTGCTGCCGAAATATGCCGTAGTTGTATCTGATGCCGTAGCCGAAGGCGGGGAGGTCCAGGGTGGCCATGGAGTCTAGGAAGCAGGCTGCCAGCCTGCCGAGGCCTCCATTACCGAGACCGGCGTCCACCTCCGGTTCTTTCAGTTCTTCGTATGTGTAGCCCAGTTCGTTCAAGGCCTCCCGCAAGGCCTGTTCCAGGGCGAGGTTATTTACGTTGTTGGTCATAGCACGGCCCATGAGAAACTCAAGGGAAAGATAGTAGATCCGTTTGACCCGTTGGTCGTGATGCTGCTGCTGGGTATGAATCCACTGGTGCACCAGGCGGTCCCTGACCGTATAGGCTAGGGCCATGAACCGGTCCTTGTCGGTAGCGGAATATCTGTCGCAGCTGAGGGTGTATTTCAAATGTTCGGCGAAGTCCCATTTTATTGAGCGGCTGTCCCTGCCGAAGCGCTTTTGTATTGTGGCCATAGGTGGCCCTCCTGTAAACCGGTTTAGTAGTCTTGTATATCATCACAGATATCAGTAAGATGTGCAAGTCCGCTGAAGGAAACAAAGGAAGTTTTTATACTCAGGTATAAGCATCTATTGACAAAAAAATGCTGCTTTGAT
>SKJE01000101.1 GCA_007116075.1 Spirochaetia bacterium | reverse complement strand
GGTATGTTTCCGTAAGTGCCATTGGTGTGGGGTTAGCCCCTAATGCCTGCCAGGGAACCATCCAGTTGGCCATTTCAGGTACGCGTACATTTAATCCACGCAGATCCTCAAGGGTCCGTACAGGTTTGACTGATGCGAGGTGCCTTGGGTTTCTAACCATCCCCTGATTAAGGGCACGAACGTCAATTTCATCAAGCAGTCTTTCAGAGAGCTCCATGCCAATAGGGCCGGTCATCACAGCTCTGGAGTGTTCAAGGTTGTCGAAGACGAAATTCGATGCCACCAGCCAGTAATCCGGGAGAGAGGATCCCCACCATCCGATACCGCCCTGAAATATTTCTATAGTTCCAAGCTGGACCTGTTCCATCAAGTTCGGGGCATTTCCGAGCTGTCCTGCGGGATATACTTCAATAATAACTCTGTTGTCAGTCCGTTCTGCAACCAGCTCTGCAAATTTCTGACTTGCCAGGTTGTGCGGGTGGGTCGGGGGATCAATATGGGCTAACCGAGCATTGTAGACTCTGTCAGCGTCCCGGGCACCCTGTCCCTGGGCAAAAACCGTCCCTGCACATACCAGCAGTATAAGCACACATAATAAACCTTTTTTCATAATTCACATCCTCCTTTTGTGTCACATTCTTACTTATTAAATGTAACCGGTTTCATTCTACGGTATCATCCAAAATCTGTCAAACTTTTTTTTCTGTTCATTCATAATTTTTTTTTATTGTAAAAAACTCAGCACTATGATACTTTTACTTGTGAGTAAGAAAGTTAATACCATACATAATTCCACAGAACAGCAGGGACAGCTCACTATTCGGGATATCGCCCGGCTCTCCGGCGTCTCTACAGCCACCGTATCCAGGCTCTTCCATAACCCCAGTTGTCTGAAACCGGATACAAAAGCAAAAATTGAGGCCGTCATTGAGAAGCACCAGTACATACCAAATCTCAATGCCTCTGCCCTTACCACAAAAAACACTATGACCGTCGGTCTTATTATCCCGACGGTAAAAAGCTCAATCCATTCCGCACTGATCCAGTCGGTTCAGGATACCTGCGCAGAGCTTGGATACTCAGTCATCATGGGAAATACCAATTACTCTGAAGAGACTGAGAAAAACCTGCTGGATATTATGCTGAACAGGAGAGTTACCGGCATCATCCATGCTGGTACAGTGAATCCAAAGTTCATAGCCATGCTCCGCAGGGCCGCAGAGCACAGCATTCCTTCGGTAGTCGTCTGGGAGAACATCAGCGATAACGAAATCAGTTCTGTCGGTATCGACAACTACCGTGCATCCTATGATGCGACCCAGTACCTGATCGACTGCGGCCATAAGGATATGGGACTGCTGCTAGGTCCATACACCACCATGAACCGTCTCGCCCAGCGCCGCCTGGGTTTCATGGACTGCATGAACCACAACAATCTTTATGCAGGAGATGACACCATAATCTCCCTGTCCCATGAAGTAAGAGACGGTGTCATGGGTGCTGCCATGCTCATAGGAAAGCACCCTCGCCTCACCGCCATATACGCAGCGAGCGATGTACTTGCCTTTGGTGCATTATACAGCTTGCGGCAGATGGGCAGACGGGTACCCAAGGATATCTCCCTGGTCGGATTTGATAACATTGAATTTTCCGAATACTGTATTCCTTCACTTACAACCGTGAATGTTCCTGCAGTCAAGATGGGAAAAAAGGCTGTATTTGAATTGGTTGACAAGATCCAGCACAACAGGCTGCAGGCGAAACATATCTACCTTGAACATGAGATCATTATCAGGGATTCTGTTGCGAACTACAGGGCAACATGATATCACCCAATCTACCCGAATATCACATGTGCAATGAGTCCGCTCACCGGTGGTATGAGGATACATACTCCCAGCTTCAGCAGTACGAACCGGGGTCCCAGGAAGGCGAATTCATAGGGTAGATGGCCGATATTGATCATGCCCCAGCCTGTGATCATGGCAATAGCAGCACCTATCCCGATATGCTCCAGAAAGACTGATGAGAGCAGCGGGAAAAAAGTGAAAGGACCTCCCTGGACCAGGGCTCCAATGACCGGTGCAATCACCAGCCCTTTGAGTCCCGCTTCTTTTCCGAGCCAGGCTGCTATAGTTTCTGCTGGAAGCAGTACCTGGATGAAGCCTGCTATGATAAAGGCAACGACCAGTATGGGCAGCACATTGATGAACATCCGGACAGCCGTCACCACTGCACGTTTCTGGGTTCCGTCCCGTCGCCTCACGGCATGGATCGAAAGAAAGACACACATGACGGTAATCACGATAAGCGCATCAGTCATCTCTTCCCCCTGCCCGTCTTTTCTGAAGCTGCTCAACATCACCCCGTATCTTTTCAGACCAGGAGCTGAACAGGCCGTTCACCAGCAATCCTGCCAGCATGGGAAATGCGAATGTGATCGCTACCCTGATGAGCGTCAGTTCAAGTCCCACCAGGGCGATCTCCAGGGGCAGTCTGCTGACGCTCCAGAGGGTCTTTGCGGCTATAAAACTCATAACCGTTCCGCCGGATGCCCCGGAGACATAGAGGGTAGCAATAAGGGGATAGAAAAAGAAGGGGCCTCCCGGAACAAGGGCTCCAGCAAGAGTGCCAAACAATGGTCCTTTCCATCCTGCATTCCTCCCGAGCCATTGCTTGATAAGCTCAGGAGATATCAGCTCGCTGATAAGCCCTGCGGCAAGAAATGCTGCAGCCAGTACGGGGAAAATAGGGAATAGCATGGACCAGGAGGCCTGAAATCCCTGAAGCACCAGGTCCCCTCCCCCCTGATGCTGTGCGACCAGTACCAGCAGCAGAGCAATTACTGACATGATAATCACTGTTCTCTTCATAGCTGCCCTATACTGCCAATGAAACTGCAGGTGTGTCAACAAGCTCACACAGATCAACTCACCGTCATGATACTCATTTGTGCATTTTGCATAATTGTATAATATAGCGATATTGCATTTACTTTGACTTTTTACTCTATTTTGTTTATATTAAACAAATAAGCAAAGAAGTATTGTTATCTATTACCAGTCTATTACATAACAAAACATATCTATGCAAACACTTTTGGAGGAAATATGAAAAATAAGAAAATACTATCACTCGCACTTGTATTCACCCTGGCAGCTGCCGTAATGTTTGCAAGCCCCTTAGGAGTAGGTGTAACCGCCGGCGGGACACTCTCCTTTGTCGATTCTAATGTACCCGGTGATAAAACTCCCCGCTACGGAGTAACCGGAGGCATCTTCGGAACCTTCTCTCTCATTGAAATAGAGAACACCATGGACCTGTCCGTACGTCCTGAGGTCCTTTTTGTGATGAAGGGATATAAAGATAGCAATGACAACAAAGTAAACTTCAACACCATTGAAGTGCCCATCCTGGTAAAGACATCGATTCTATCAGGTCTCTCTGCGGCTCCTTATGTCATGGTCGGACCAACTGTAGGAATCTTACTTTCTGCAGATTATGATAAAATCAGCATAGATGGAAACATTAAACCTTTTGATATCGGTGTTGTATTTGGAGCTGGTGTGGAGACAGAGAACGGGCTTGGACTTGATGTACGGTTTAACCTCGGTGTCTCAAATATCATAGACAGTGATTACCTGCACATGAAAAACAGAACTATATCCATCATGACCAGCTACAGTCTTCTCTAGACAACTTATCTTGGTAATGTTTTGGCTGTCCGGTAGTTCGGACGGCCATTTTTTATGCCTTGATCAGATCTGGTGATTCACTTAGCCCAACATGCTTAGTCGTCTTCCTGTAGAGAATCACTGCCAACAGGGTTGTAGCTATATCTGCAACTGGCTGGGCATAGACCAATCCTGACAGCCCGTAGAACCGGTCCAGCAGGATTAGAGAGGGGAGGAACACCAGTCCTTGACGGGATATTGAGAGTACCAGGGCTGGTATTCCCTTTCCCAAAGCCTGAAAGGCATTCATAATCGTCATCTGGATAGCCAATACAGGGAACGAGAGGATCATAACCCGGATAAACCCTGTTCCTAGGTCAATAATCTCTCTATCATCAATAAACACTCGAATTATCCAGGGAGCAGTGCAATAAAAGATGGCTAAAAACAGCAGACAGAGAATCGTTCCGGAAACCATGGTAAAGGCGATGACTCCCCGCATTCGCTTAACATTCCCGCTGCCGTAGGTGTACCCAATCAAAGGCTGGATCCCCTGGGTCAGCCCGATAGTCAGCAGGATCGGCAGCATGGTGGAACGTATAACTATACCTAATGCGGCAATAACACTGTCTCCATAGGCACCGGCAAAATTATTCATCACCATCTGGCTGGCGCTCATAAGCACGCTTCCCAAAGAAGCAGGAATTCCTACCTTCAGAATATCTGAGATAAGGTTCTTCTCAGGATGAAAATCGCTTATCCTGACCGACAACTGCTCGTCAATAAACAGAAACCTGAGATAATAGATTACCGCAATACTATTAGCCAACACCGTCGCTAGGGCAGCGCCGGCAACTCCCATGCCCAGGAAGAGGATGAATATCGGATCAAGAACGATGTTGAGCATGGTCCCGATCATCATCCCCCGCATGGAATATTGAGCAGCTCCCTTCGCCCTAATAAGCTGTCCGAGAGCAAAATTTAGGATAATTGGTACTGCCCCAATAGCAATAATGGTGAGATAGTTCTTCGCGTATTCGTAGGTGTATAGACTGGCTCCCGCCGCTGCAAGCACTCCAGACATCAAGAGGAGCACCGTCAGAGAGAAGAGCAGCCCGAGACCTATACAGCTGTATAGAGAAATTGAGGAGAGCTTCCTAACCCTTGCCTTATCGCCTGCCCCGAGGCTCCGGGAGATGCTTGTCCCGCCGCCGATGCCCAGGATACTTCCAAAGGCCATAAGCAGCATGAACACCGGCATGGTGATCAATACTGCCGCTACTTGGTTTGGGTCATTGAGCTGACCAACAAAGAAGGTGTCTGCTAAGTTGTACACC
The DNA here is from genome assembly GCA_007116075.1 of Spirochaetia bacterium. Lineage (GTDB taxonomy): Bacteria > Spirochaetota > Spirochaetia > PWKH01 > PWKH01 > PWKH01. The sequence continues at coordinate 2,670 of SKJE01000101.1, read as the reverse complement.
ACAGTGACCAGCATTCCAAGCATGGTAGGGAGAGCCAATGTACCTACGGCCTTTGGAATGGGATAGTTTTCGAATACATCTGTATATTTCATATTGCTGCCTTAAAGAGCCGCGACAGGAGTGTGTGAGGTTCCTGCCGCGGCAAAGGAAAAAAACATGAAAAGCTCCAATGTAAACCAAAGGAGTGAGCTTAGCAATTTATAGTTCGGTAACCCCAGATCGGGAGATAAAGCAGGAAAGACCTGTTCCCCGATGCTGCTCCCTTATTGTTGTTGCGATCTCACCTATGATATCTGCAGTCTTCTCATCAACGAAGAGCAGTATATAGCTATTCTCCTCGGGCCAGATGTTATCCCCCAGACAGGGGCCGCATTCACCTACCCCATGCACCGGGGATATCACGGTCCGGTAGTCGATACTCTGGAGGCTGAACTGCTCCAGCAGGTCCTCCTCCACCGAACGGTTTGCTATGATCTCTACACGTACCAGCATCTCTTCAGTCTCCTATGCCTCAACAGCTCTGCTCTCTTTTACGCTTTTTCGCTTCTGCTCCAGCTTCTTTCTCCGCCGCTCCCCCGGTGTATTGACGATCATATAGATGGAGGGAGTCACAAAGAGAGTCATTATGGTGCTCACTGCCAGTCCTCCCACAATGGTCTTTCCAACCGGCTGCACCATTTCCATTCCCTCTCCCGGGAAGAATGCCAGGGGCACCATGGAGAGGATGGTAGTGAGGCTGGTCATAAGGATCGGTCTGAGCCGGCTCTCTGCGGCAACCAGACATGCCTTGCGCAGGGGTACGCCCCGGCGCAGCTGCAGGTTGGTGTAGTCCACCAGGACAATACCGTTGTTGACCACAATTCCTGCCAGCACCACCATCCCTACGGTTGCATAGAGACTAAAGGGTTCACCGACCAGAACAAATATACTCACTACCCCGACAATCATCAGCGGGATCGAGAAAAAGATGATCAGGGGATCAACGAGTGACTCAAACTGGCTTGCCATCACTACGAAGACCATGAAGATTGCCACAAGGATAATAAGGAACATCGCCTCACCGAAGTCCTCCATCTCCAGAATCTCACCGGCAAAGTCAATTGACACCCCGTCGGGAATAATCATGTTTTCGTCGATTGTCCTCTGGATGATCGGCTGGATTTCTGTCACCGTCACTCCCTCCCGGAGTCCCCCGGTGACATGGATCACCCGCTCCCGATTCTCCCGGGTAATGGAAATCGGCCCGGTGGTGAGGTTCACCTCTCCCAGTGCCTGGAGGGGAACAATGTCTCCTGAGCGGAGGGGAATCGGAAGGTTACGGAAATCTGAAAGGGAGGCCAGGGCGAGACTCTTGAGCTGCACCTTGATGTCGATATCACTGCCGTTCTCGCTGAAGGTTCCTCCGTCTATACCGCTCATGTAGTTGCGAATCAGGGAATTTACATAGGAGGTATTCACCCCGTAGGCGGACAAGTTCTCCCTGTTCAGGGATATCTCATAGACCGGTCCGCCCTGCTCCATGGAGGAGACAGGATCAACCACCTGGGGTACCTCGCGGATCAGGAGGTCCCGCACCTCCAGGGCTACCTCAGCCGCCAGGTCAAGGCTTTCGGACCTGACCTCCACATCCACCGGAGCAGATGTGCCCATAGTACGGCCCGCAGAGAACTCAATCTCAGCATCAGGGAAAAGTGTAATGAAGGGACGCAGGGTATTCTGGACCTCCTGGGCACTCACGGTCTGTTCACCCAGGGGAGGGAGGATGATCTGGATCTGGGTACTGTTGGATCCGCCGCCAAACCCCATCATTCCCCCGGAGCCGATATTCATCACCAGATGTTCGTATCCCTCTACCTCCCGCTGAATAATATCAATCATCTCCTGGGCGACCTCCTCGCTCCTTCCCAGGGAAGTTCCCGGCGGCATGGTGATTGACAGGGACACCGAGTCGTCAGATGAGGTGGGAGGGAAGAGGTTCATGCCCATGGTGGTAAGCTGTACCACCGATACCGCAAGGATTACCGCCGTCAAAGTGAGCACCAGGGCTTTATTGCTCAGGGTAAAGGAGAGCATCCTACTGTACCCTTTATCGATACCCTTAAAAGTTCTATCAAAAAAGGAATCGATAGCCCGCAGCACCCGGTTCTTCAGGGGATACTGGGTACGGGTATGGATCTTGATAAACTTGCTTCCCAGCGCCGGGACCACCGCCGCCGCAACCAGGAGGGAGACCGCAAGAGCCAGGACTACCGTGAATATCAGGTCCTGGAACAGCTGTCCCACCAGGCCCAGGTCATCCCTCCAGATAATCATCGGCACAAAGGCGACGATGGTCGTCAGGGTAGAGGTGGTAATCGCATTGATCATCTCCCGGGAGCCGAGGATTGCAGAACTGCGCAGCTTGGTGCCCCGCTCACGGTAGCGGTAGATGTTCTCCAGGATCACGATAGAGTTGTCCACGGTCATCCCCAGGGCAAGAATGAGCCCTGTCATGGTGATGATATTCAAGGTCATACCGAAGAAATACATCCCCATAAGGGTCACTGCCAGGGATATGGGAATAGCAAGACCGATAATTACCGTAGACCTGATGTTTCTCAGGAAGAGAAAGAGCACCGCCATGGCAAGAAACATTCCCTGAATGGCAGCCCTGATCACCTCATCCAACGT
>SKJE01000030.1 GCA_007116075.1 Spirochaetia bacterium | reverse complement strand
TCTGACTGTGATCGATATGTACGACTTCTATCTCTCTTCCGCTTGCTCCCATGATTGCCGCAAGTTCCCGATAGTACTGATTGTACAGTTCTGCAGTGTTTTCAACCATCGGATTGGTCTTCTCTGTTTTCAGCCGCATCTGTTCAGTGGTATTTCTGACAGTTTGGGGATCAGTGGAGAGACCGAGATGCCTCAGCTTGAGCGAGGCAATATGGATATCGGTGATGCTATATAGTCTTCCAACACCAATACCTGCAAATATGGGTACATCGACTGATCCGGTATTGCTAATGGATATCTCTGCTCCACTGCCGGAGGCAAAGATAAAGCCAGGGTTACCAGCTAGATCAAGAGAATAGGATTTATAGTATAGTGTCGGTGTCCAGATATTTATTTCATTACTAGCTGTTCCTAATTCAAATGATGTGTTAGCTGTAATAGATAAAGTTGATTCCAACTGCTGATGTATATAACGATATCCTGCCGTCGTACCTAATCGAAATTGCACTGCTGAACCATCGAAGGGGACATTGAACCTGAGGGCATCGGAAGAACCAAGGCTTCCTCGAAGGGACAAACTATCATACTGTGTCGGTACCACCATGTCATAGAGATCTTCGTATTCCTGGCTGAAGGCTGGGAGGAGTGTACAGAGCATCAAGATCAGCAGGAGGGTTACGGAACGTTTCATAAAATTCCTCCTTAATTTTTTTACTTATGCATATAATACCATGCAAGGAGACAGAGTGTTACAAATAATTATGATCTTGACAAATAACTATTGTTATATCATTATGCTGAGAGGAGGATGCATATGAAGCAGCCAAGAGTGTTTTCCCGGGGAATGGTTATTGATGGCGCATTTGAATTATTGAGAACCCGGGGGAGGAGGGCGGTTACCGCACGGGAGGTAGCAAAACAGATCGGATCCTCCACCATGCCGATCTATTCTCACATGAAATCTCTGGATGATCTGGAAGTGGATCTGCGGCAGAAAACCCTGGATCTGCTGAAGGAGTACCAGCAGCGTACATATACCCCGGAGGCACTGCTGAACATCTCCATTGGGTATGTTGTATTTGCACGGGATGAACCTGAATTGTTCAAGTACCTCTTTATTGAATCCAGGCCCCGCCAGGAGGAGAATAAACAAATCTCAATGCGGGATGCATTCTTCAGCAGTTTTACTGAAGAGTCACCGGAGATGAAGGTACTGAAACAGATGAGTCCTGAAGCACAGGAACAACTTATGCGCAATACCCATATCTATACCCACGGCCTGGCCATGCTTGCACATATGAATATGCTCGGACCCTGGGATACTGATCGTATTGTATCGTGTCTCAATGATGCAGGCCAAGCGTTCTATATGCTTGAACATACCCGTGAATAGGAAAAAACTCCTTTCCGATCCATATTTGCAGTGATATACTGTGTAAGATATTTTCGGGAGGTTGATTCATGAAAAAAGTGTTATTAGTGATCCTCTCCATTCTGATCATTGGAACAGCGTGGGGAATTATGCTTATTGAGGATGTGCAGAAGCATATCATCACTCCAGATTATGTGGAAGAAGTGCTTGCAGAAGTGCCCGCCGGCGAATTTGCACAGCAGATGCTTGCCGGTCAAATGTTTGCAGATTTACCGCAGGGCACTCCTCCCATTCTCAAACAAGAGCTTCCTGTCGCATTTATCGAGGTCTTTGATGTACCCTGGTTCAATCAGGTGCTTGTGACAGCTTCCGACGACATCATTGACGTTATTACCGGAAAGAAGGCTGCCATTACTACCGTGATCGATATCACGTCAGAAAAGCAGGAACTCTATGATGTGCTTATGAACAATCTCAGGGATAAGTCAGATGAGGAGCTGATGCAGGGAGGACTTCCCAGGATGATGATTGATCTTATGCCTCCAGCTCAAATACTCGGTGCGATACCAAACGAGCTTCCTCTGGATGAACTGATTGCCCAGGCAGGAGTCCCCTTGGATTTTGCGCAGCTTCAGCAGGACTATACCGGAGCTTTAAGCAACTATCGGACTGCACGGATGATTTTAATACCAGTTCTGTTAATTCTTGTATTACTTCTTGCTAAGATTGTTGGTGCCTTCAAGTGGATAGGATGGTCCCTGATAATAGCCGGAGGTCTTTATCTCATTGGTCTGGTGATCGTCAGGGGTATGTCATCCTCTATAGCCGCAGATATGCAGCTTCCCCCAGGATTTACTGCCGGTCAGGTTGAGACTGTCCTTCGCCTTACCATGGATAAGTTTATGGTTTCTCCGATGATTACCGTTGGAATTGGGGTCGTGCTGGCAGTGATAGCCATCTTTTTGCCAAAGAAAATTATACAGAAATAACTGATTGAAAGAATTCCTTTCATAACCATGGAGGATGATGAAGCACTACGTCATGTACGGCGTAGTGCTTCATGGTTTTAATGCAATCTGTTTATGCCTTTTTACTGTCAAGTTTTTACCCATGCGGGTCATAAAGAAAAACCCTATTCTGAGATACTCAGAACAGGGAATATTCATACTTATGAAGCTACAAAAAAGTATGATGCCGGAAACCGGACTTGAACCGGTACAGCTTCATCAGCCGGGGGATTTTAAGTCCCCTGTGTCTACCATTTCCACCATTCCGGCGACTTGTTGATACTATCTGTAATACGGACCGTTGGTCAACTCTTTGCCGGAACTAATATACAGTCCCGGCAAAGATTGATCACTAGGATACTACAGCAGTTTCCTGGCTTCCTTGACGATGTTCTCTACAGTAAAACCGAAGTGCTTGAACAATTCATCTGCCGGAGCCGATTCACCGAAGGTAGTCATACCAATTACTGTTCCCTCAAGACCAACAAAGCGGTACCAGTAATCAGCGATAGCTGCCTCAACAGCAATTCGCTTGGTACAGGAGGGAGGAAGTACCGAATCCTGGTAGGCCTGATCCTGTTTGAGGAATGTATCCGGGGAGGGCATGGATACAACTCGCAGGGCTGTACCCTCTGATGCAAGCTGCTGGGCGGCTTCAAGGGCAGGCTCTACTTCAGAACCCGTTGCTATCAAGAGCAGTTGAGGTGCATCACCTGATTCCCACAATACATAACCGCCCTGTTCAATCTGCTTAACCTGGTTTTCTTCGCGTTCAAGGGCAGGAAGGCCTTGCCTGCTTAACAGCAGTGCACTCGGACCGTCCTGTTTTAATAACGCCTGCTTCCATGATGCTGCTGTCTCAATCGCATCAGCTGGTCTCCAGGTGCTTACATTGGGAGTAGTTCGCAGACTAGCGGCCTGTTCCACTGCCTGGTGGGTTGGTCCGTCTTCCCCGAGACCAATGGAGTCATGGGTATAGACCAGTATCTGCTGTACTCCCATCAGGGCAGCCATCCGAACTGCGTTACGGGCATATTCCATAAACATGAGAAAGGTTCCACTGTAGGGTATAAACCCGCCGTGAAGCCGTATGCCGTTCATGATAGCGGTCATGCCGAACTCCCGGACTCCGAAATGCACGTAGTTTCCGGATGCATCAGTCGGGGTAATGGCCTTAGAGCCCTTCCATATGGTCAGGTTGGATGGAGCAAGGTCTGCAGAACCGCCGAACAGTTCTGGAGTGACAGGACCAATAACCTGGAGTACATCCTGGGATGATTTTCGGGTGGCCGCTTTCGGCATGTCCTGCTGCAGCTTGGCAATATAGTCATCCAGCACAGTATCAATACGTTCAGGAAGCTCTGCATTCATTCTGCGAGTATATTCAGCGGCAAGTTCGGGATACTGTTTTCTGTATGCATCGAAGAGGGTATTCCACGCTGACTGCTCATCGGCTCCTTTTTTCGTACAGTTCCAATCATCATAGATATCCTGGGGAACGAAAAAGGATTCATCATATTCCCAGCCCAGGTTTTTCCTGCTGAGGGCTACTTCTTCCTCACCTAGGGGAGCTCCGTGGCTGGAGGCGGTATTCTGCTTGTTGGGTGATCCGAAACCTATAGAGGTTTTGCAGCAGATTAAAGTCGGTCGTGAAGCATCTTTCTTCGCTTCATCAATAGCTTTCTGTACAGCTTCGTCATGATGTCCATCTACGTCACTGATAACCTGCCATCCGTAGGATGCAAATCGTCCGGGGGTGTCATCGGTAAACCATCCCTTGACCTCTCCATCAATAGAGATGCCGTTATCATCATAGAAAACGATCAGTTTACCCAGTCCGAGGGTGCCCGCCAGTGAGCTTACTTCATGGGAAATCCCTTCCATCATACATCCGTCGCCGACAAAAGCATACGTGTAATGGTCCACGATGGAATATCCTTCCTGGTTAAAATGTTCTGCAAGTACCTTTTCTGCAAGAGCCATTCCCGCGGCATTAGCCAGGCCCTGGCCAAGTGGACCGGTGGTGGTCTCTACACCCGGGGTTTCGTGGATTTCGGGGTGACCAGCTGTTTTTGACTTAAACTGGCGGAATTGCTTAAGTTCTTCCAGGGGCAGATCATACCCTGTCAAGTGAAGAAGTGAATATAAAAGCATGGATGCATGCCCGTTGGAGAGCACAAATCTATCCCGGTCAGCCCAGCTGGGGTCCTTCGGGTTATGTTTCAGATTCCTTCTCCACAGCACTTCTGCAATGTCAGCCATTCCCATAGGTGCTCCGGGGTGGCCGGAATTTGCTTTCTGGACGCCGTCCATACTCAGTATCCGAACAGCATCTGCGAGTTTCTTAGTATCCATACATTCATACCTCTTCAAAAAATGTTATAAGGCGGTCCCTTCTGGACCGCCTTCATACTATAGACAAAAATGAAAACTATTGCAAAGCATACCGCTGCAATATGAACTATTTTACCGTGCTAAACATAACCTGGTTGATGTAGTTCTCAAGCATCTCCTGTTTTCCACTGATTTGTTTAGGAGCGCCTTGTTTTACAGCATAGTCTCTCAGATCAGCAAGGGTCAGCTTACCATCGACGAAATCCTTGCCAGCCCCGGAGTCAAAGGAGCTGTAGCGGTTGGACACAAACTGGTCAACCTTTCCCTCTTCAAGAAGCCGGTCTGCAATGAGAAGTCCTAATGCAAAGGTGTCCATGCCGCCAATATGGGCAATAAAAAGATCTTCTGCATCGGTGGAGTTTCTCCTGAGCTTTGCATCAAAGTTGAGACCTCCTGTCCCAAGTCCTCCGTTTTTCAGGATTACCATCATAGCCTCAACGGTGTCATAGACATCCGTTGGAAACTGGTCGGTGTCCCAGCCGTTCTGGGGATCACCCCTGTTTGCGTCAACGCTGCCGAGCAGACCCTCATCTGCACAGACCCGCAGGTCATGGGCAAAACTGTGATTGGCCAGGGTGACATGGTTTGCCTCGATATTGAGTTTGAAATCCTTGTCCAGTCCCCATTTTCTCAAGAATCCGATGACCGTAGCTGCATCATAGTCATACTGGTGCTTGGAAGGCTCCATCGGCTTCGGCTCTATCATGAAAGTCCCGTTAAAACCGATGCTTCTTCCGTAGTCCCGAGCTGCCATGAGAAATTTTGCCAGATGCTCCTGTTCTCGTTTCATATTAGTATTCAGGAGAGATGAGTATCCCTCACGACCGCCCCAGAATACATAATTTTGTCCGCCAAGCTCAACGTTGCTTTCAAGAGCTGCCTTCACCTGGGAAGCTGCATAGGCAAGAACATGAAAATCGGGATTGGTAGCAGCACCGTTCATATATCGGGGGTGGGAGAACATATTAGCGGTGTTCCACAGCAGTTTCACTCCTGAAACTTCCTGGCGTTCCTTGAGCATTTTTGTTACCAGCCGAAGGTTCTCCTCTGTCTCTTCAATGCTGCCGCCTTCGGGGGCTGCATCAATATCATGAAAACAGTAGAAATCCATATCCGCCTTCGTGGCGAACTCAAAGCAGGCATCCGCCTTCATGCGGGCGGTCTCCATAGGATTTGTACCGATCCAGGGATGCACCAGGGTCCCGTTACCAAAGGGATCTCCACCGGTAGCACAAAAGGAATGCCAGTATGCTACAGAAAAGCGGAAATGATCCCGCATTTTCTTACCACGAACAACCCGCTCCGGGTCGTAGAACTTGAATGATAGCGGATTGTCGCTTCCAGGACCTTCAAAGGTCACCTTTTTCACATTCGGAAAGAATTCTTTTTCTCCAGTATAATAACTCATCGTTAACTCCTATAAAAAGTCAATCATAAGCTTTCCGTAAAGCTCATAATTTTGACCATTTAACCGGTCTTTGTGGCTTCGAATGCAGCCACCTGCATATTAAGATATGTTTGAGAATGATTCATTCTTAATGGATCGAAGGGTTCTCTGTTCTTGAGCATCATATAGATAATTGTGCTCAGTTTTCGTGCTGTGGCGATAATGCTCTTTCCGCTACCTTTCTGACTTTTCATACGGTCATATCGGGTCATAATGCGATAGCCTCCTGTGGTTTTCTTCGCTCTGACCATACCCAGTACGCATTGCACCATCGCCGTTCTCATTTCCTTCGGTCCCCGCTTGGTAATCCTGCCGTGGTGGATCATTTCATTTGAATTCTGTACCCACGGCACCAACCCCATATGAGCAGCAAACTTCTTCGAACTCTCATAACGGTGAATATCATCGATGAAAGCACGCAAGGTAGCAGCTGTTATCAGCCCCACCCCTGGAATCGTTCGCAACAGCGCCACATCTTCTTCTACATCCCTGTCCTGAGCTACCATCTTCTCAAGCACCTTCTCCAACTCCTTGACCTGTGCGCTGAACTTGTCTAAAGTATCAAACAGTGGCTTGACCGCTTCGGCAGCGCCTCCCAAACTCCTATGGTCTTCGAGACCGACGAGGATGCGCTGCCTCTCTTTTTTACTCTGCAGCTCACCCCTCTTCGTCTCTATCCCATACCCAAGCAGCAGCCCGTGAACCTGATTCTTGATGCCGACTATGGCCTTCACCGTGATCGACCTGGTTTTCAACACCCTTCTGATGTCCTCGCTGGTTTGACTGCACAGGCGAGATTCAGGTAACATATCCTTCTCCAGAAACTCTGCAAACGTTCGGGCATCATGCTTGTCAGTCTTTTTCACCGATTCGTTGACCACTTTAAACTTCAACGTATTGACCACTGTTACCTCAATTCCGGCACTCAGCAGCCGGTTGCGGAAATAGCGAGCGTTACCGGTCGACTCAACAGCCGCTTTCACTTCATACCCTTTCTCTGTGTACTCGTTACACGTATTGAGAAACTCTTCATACCCGATCTCTTTCGTCGGATATATTCCCGTCTCTAACACGTTCCGATCTTCTGCCAGAAAACATACTGTAAACTGGCTCTTATGCAGATCAACTCCAACACTCATCTTCATAGCTTGTTCCCTCCAGTCGTTCGAAACAGCTCCGGTTCGGTGAATTGATTCCATTCTCCTATTCGGTCTCGCAGACCATTGAATGCTTCGGTTACGGCTCTTCATTCTCCTCGACGGTCTCGTAGACCAATAGATATGACGAACAGTAACCTGCTGTCTCAAACCATGTTTGAGTCAGTATATCAATTCACAAAGCTTATGAAGATCTTTTTATCATTCCTCCTCTGCTGCTTATGCTTGACAAAGGAGTATACCTTATGAGTTCTGGTTTGTGTAGGACCGCATCCTGACGGGGATGCTATTTTTTTCCTGGCATCATATCGGTTACTGACCCGTGAAC
>SKJE01000117.1 GCA_007116075.1 Spirochaetia bacterium | reverse complement strand
TTGGTAGAAGAAGTATATCACGTAAAGAGGTCTATTACCATATATTATAAGCAATTATATTAAATTTCCAGAGAATTTTCACGTCATATTATTCATATTTTACATGTGCGAAGTTTGAGTTAATTTCATAATCCAGTTCAAGATCAATTCCTTCACCGATTGCAAGTTCATTGAGATCAAGGGTGAAGGTCTTATGATCAGTGGTTGAAAAAATATGAAGAGTTTCAGTGACCCCCTGCTTATGGACCAGGGTGAATGCTGTTCCCTCCAGAGAGACCTGTTCCCATTGAGTCGGGATAGTAATATCAATGGTGATTGTCCCAGTATCAATCTCTGCATACACCAGTTCCTCAGGTATCATGTCCGTAGGAAATTGAACATGTGCTACTGGAGAGAACGATTCAAGTAGTGTTATTCCCGCTACAGCGGCTATGGAGGTGCTGCCGAGAGCAGCAGTGATGTTGATCTGATTTGATACCCCTTCGGTACCGCCCTGTACTGCCCCCTCGAATACCATCTTAAATTCATTTGGTAGACTCCTCCCATTCAGGTCGAAGGTAATAGTAATCACATTATTGCTGGTTAAAGTGCGGATATCATCCGAGAAAACACCGGGAATTTCGTTGAGGTCATTATCGATTAGATGAACGCTTGAAAAATCCACCTCTGCTGTTGTGGTGTCCTGGAATGAAAGCTCCAGAGTAAGGACTCCTTCTTCAAAGGTAACAGAGGACAGACCGTCTTCGCTATCTAGCTTTGATTCTATTTCAGCGTTGAATAGAACCGGAATTACATTACCCAGTTCCGTAAACGGAATAGTTAAAGCGCCCGGTGAGTAATTCAAGCTGAGGATATCTGACATGTTCATGGTGATAGGTACATCTATGACACTGTCGACAGTCGGTATGCTGACAGCACTGAAGTCAAGACTGCCGAAGGATACATCATTAAGATTGAGAAAGCTGGAGAAGTCTCCTAGTTCACTTAATTGTACGGAAAAAAGTTCTTCGGATACTTCAAGAAATGAGTATGTTGTTGTTACACCATTAATTACTTTTGTGCCGGTCTTTACCTGTACATCCAGGCCGAGATCATCAGCCGCAATTAACTGTTCGATATCGAAGTGATCACTAAGTACCAGAACGCCCACTGGAATCTGGTATTCAGGAGTTCCTATTATCTGGACTTCCTCAACCAAGCCAAGATTACACGAAGCAAAACCGAATAGGATAACGGTTATAATAATAATTTGTCTGTACATATCTTCTCCCCCTCATTGTCTGGTGCTGCTCTGAGATTCAGAACCATTTATGTTAATTACATTCAGATGGGTAGAGAATCGAGTTTACCTGGCAGAAAAACTGCAGGCATACCCTTATTTATCAGAGTTTTATGTGTTCAACTCTTTTTGTATAAATAATATAACTATTATTTGTTCAAAATGATACAAAAATGTCAAAAATAAAATATGTATCATACTTAACTGTTTATGATGATACATATCATTTGTATCCGCACCTTACTTCTGATAGAATGATCCCATGGAATGGAAAGCAAGTCATATATTGGTGAAGGACCGCTCCCAGGCGGTTCAGCTTATGCAGCGGATCAAGCAGGGAGCCTCCTTTGAGACCCTTGCTCGTGAGTTCTCGACCTGCCCGAGCGGAAAGAAGGGCGGGGATCTCGGCTGGTTCGGACCGGGGAGTATGGTGGCCCCCTTCGAGCAGGCGGTACGTCGTCTCGGAGTCGGCGCAGTCAGTGATGTGGTGCCTACCCAGTTCGGATTTCATATTATCAAGGTGACCGCAAAGCGGTAGGAGGAACTATGCAGATTCCCGTACAGACACCTGCAGGTACATTTAATGTGTGGGTTGAGGAGCACGGATCCCGGCAGGACTGTAAAATATTACTGCTCCACGGAGGACCCGGTGCAAACCACGCCTATTTCCGAAGCTTCGAAGATCATATCTCCCCGGATGAACTGAGCTGGATCTACTACGACCAGCTTGGGAGCCGTGCTTCAGATGCCCCTGAGATTGATGAATTATGGACTATCGACCGGTTCGTTGATGAAGTGGAGCAGGTGCGTATTGCCCTCGGTCTTGATCGGGACAACTTTCTGCTTCTTGGCCACTCCTGGGGGGGAATCCTTGCAATTGAATATGCCCTGAAATACCAGCAGCACCTCAAGGGGCTTATCATATCGAATATGATGGCCAGCTGCCCGGCATACCAGCGTTATGCCGACGAGGTGCTGGGGCCGAAGATGGATCAGGGTGTGCTCAATCGGATCCGGGAGCTGGAAGCTCAAGGTGCCTATGATGCACCGGAGTATATGGAACTGCTCATACCCCATCACTATGAACTGCATGTCCTGCGCAAGCCCGCAGATCGCTGGCCCCAGGTGGTCCAGGATGGATTTGAGCATACCAACCAGCATATATATGTAAAGATGCAGGGGCCCAGTGAATTCGGCATCTCCGGAACCCTTGCAGACTGGGACCGTTTCAGGGAACTGGCAGATATCACTGTGCCGACCCTGGTCATCGGGGCAGAGTATGACACCATGGACCCAAGGTACATGGAAAAGATGGCAGTCCAATTGCCGAAGGGCACTTACCTCTACTGTCCTGAAGGAAGTCACCTGGCTATGTGGGATGATCCTGAGGTGTATCATCGGGGGATTATTGAATTTTTACAGGGCTTATGAATCTACATACAGAATATGGGGCCGTTCTCCGTCAAACCTTCTTACCTGGGTATCTACTCCGTAGACACGCTTAATGCTTGCAGGAGTAAGTACCTCTTCTGGATGTCCGTATGCTGCTATGTTTCCCTGGTCGAGAAGAATTACTCGATCGCTGAAGTGCATGGCTGAATTGAGGTCATGGAGCACGCACATGACGGTTATATCACGTTCAAGCACCAGCGTTCTCAGCAGCCTGAGAATTGAGAGCTGGTGCCGTGGATCCAGGTGGCTGGTAGGTTCATCCAGTGCGAGGATATCCGGTTCCTGGGCAAGTGCCCGGGATATCATCACCCGCTGGAGCTCCCCGCCGCTGATCTCATGAATGCTGTGCTTCCGCAGATGGTACACCTCAGTGGTTTTTAAAGCCCGGCGAACTATGTCATGATCAATTTTAGCAATTCCTTCAAAACGCCCTTTATGGGGATATCTGCCCATGAGCACCATATCATAGACCCGATAGGGATATTCAGCCCTGCTGCTCTGGGGAACAGACCCAATACGCTTGGCGATGTCTCTTCTTGGATACTGGAGGATATCCTGACCGTCCAGGGTGACGGTATGATGGTCTGGAATGAGAATTCTCATGAGCAGCTTCAGCATGGTGGTCTTCCCGGATCCATTTGGCCCGAGAATTGAGGTGAAGCATCCTCCCCGGATTTCCTGGGTAATGTGTCTGAGCACCTGCTGGGACCCGTAGGACCAGCTGAGATTCTGCAGCGAAATGGGATGACTCATACGGCCTCCCTGAAACGGTGCTTCAGCAGATAGAGGAAGTAGGGGGCACCGGCAATTGCAGTAATAATACCTACAGGAATCTCGGCAGGGGGGACAATACTCCGGGCAAGTGCGTCGGAAACAGTTAAAAAAAGCGCTCCTGCCGCGGCGGAATAGGGCAGAAGGGTCTTATGGTTCGGACCGGTGAGTATACGCATCACATGGGGAGTAATGAGCCCTACGAACCCTATGGTCCCGCTCACCGCAACAGATGCGGAGGTCACTACAGTAGCAAGACCGAGCATCCCGATCCGTATCTTCCTGATGGAGACTCCAAGGGACAAAGCCGATTCATCTCCAAGTGTCATAGCATTGAGCTCCCGCTGAAAAAGAAGCAGGGCAGCTCCTCCAACCAGAATTATTGGTGCCATAACCGACACGTCCTCCCATCCGGAAGCCGCCAGGCTGCCCATATTCCAGTACACCACAGACTCAAGGCTGTCCCGATTGAAATAGAGCATCAGGCTCATCAAAGAGGAGAGCAGGAAATTCATGGCTACTCCTGCCAGAAGGAGTGTGGTGGCCGATCTGCCTCTGCCGCCAAGCAGGTATATGACTGTTGTAGCCCCAATTCCGCCGATGAAGGCGAACAGTGGTATTCCCCAGCGAAGTGAGAAAAAAGCGCTCATTCCGGTGACCAGGCCGATGGCTGCCCCGAAGGCGGCACCGGAAGATATTCCGAGAATATAGGGATCTGCCATGGGATTGCGGAAGACCGCCTGAAATACCGTACCTGATATCCCCAGGGCTGCCCCTACAACCAGGGCGGTGAGTACCCGGGGCAAGCGCAGATACATGATGATATGGATATGGGTCTGCCTGACCTGGGGTGACTCAAGAGCGGGAATTATGCGAGAAATCAGGATGTTACCCACCATACGGGCAGAAATATCCGCAGCACCTAGCGTGAGTGATATACCCGCTGAGAGCACCAGCAGGATGATCAGCACCGCAGCGGTGCTGAAGTACCTGGCAGTCCGATACATACCGGTGTCTCCTTACTCAAATCGGTCAGGATGGAATATCCTTGCTAGTTCCAGGACTCCCCGGGCATTCCGTACACCCTGCCGGTCAAGCAGGTTCGCATCAATCTCGAAGACTTGGTCCTCCTGAACAGCCCGAAGATCCCGATATCCATGGGCCTGCTGAAGCCTTGATTTCATATCGTGGCGGTCAGAACAAACCAGCATGTCCGGATCCTGTTCCATGATCCGTTCAAGGCTGTAACTCCATCCGGATACTTCAGAAGCGATATTGTCACCACCTGCTAATTTTATGAGCTCATGGATAAACGTATTGCCCCCGGCGGTAAAATCACCCCAGGGACCAAAATCCACCACATAGTATACCCGCGGTCTTGGAGCATCGGTGATCCTGCTACTTACCTCCTCCAGGGTGATCTGCATACCATGAATCATTTCATCGGCTGCATGATCGGCTCCAACGAGTCCGGCGGTTGTGCGGATGGTGTTGAATACCCCTTCAAAGGTTTCATCAGTGAATACTGCAGCTGTGGTAATCCCCGCCTGTTCGATTGCCTGAACAACAGACAGACTGACATGGGTTGAAACGATGACCAGATCAGGATCGAGTTCCAATATCTTTTCAAGGCTGGGATCAAGCAGATCTCCGATGCTCTCCAGATCCAGCACCTCAAGGGGGTAATCACAGTAGTCGCTTCTGCCTACCATGAGATCACCTGCTCCCAAAGCATATATGATCTCAGTAATATTGGGCCCGATGGAGATGATCCTCTCGGGCTGGCTTACAAGCACCACTTCACGCTGGTATGAGTCTGTCAGCTGAAAGAATACATCATCACGGGGTTCCTGGCTCTCAATCCGGGAAGCCGAAGCGAGCAGTACCTGCACCACTAAAAAACACAGCAGGGGAAGTATTAGTTTTTTCTTCATTCCAATCCTCTTAATACATCAGGATGTGGGTATGTTGGTCACACCCGGCCTATGCACCGTAGGCCATTTCTCAGGGTTCACCGCAGGCAGGTCTCCTGGCTCCGGGCTGAAATCAGGGATCTTCCCAATGATTCCTGGGGAAGGAAATCATCAGTGACAACAGCAGGGGATTCCTGCCGCCCTGTATTCAACTGCCCGTTACAGTGGCGGGACCGCGCAAGATTTACACTTGCTTCCCTTTTCATCGGCAATGCCGAACCATGCGGTATCCTTACTCTATGGTAATCAAGAGTCTCTGTCAATTCCACATACCGGACTTGACCGGTCCTTGAGTATATCCTATGATCGCTCCCATGGCTGATATAGAAGTATATACTGACGGCGGCTGCTCCGGTAACCCAGGCCCCGGCGGATGGGCTTTCATTGTAAGTAAGGGAAATGATGTAGTTCGCTGCTCCGGCGGTGAAGCACATACCACCAATAATAAGATGGAACTGCAGGCTGTGATAGAGGCCCTGCTGTTTTTGAGGAAACAGCATCGGGAACGGGAGTATTCTCTGGTGATTCACACGGATTCCCAGTATGTCCGTCAGGGAATCACCAGCTGGATCCATAAGTGGTTGAAGAACGACTGGCGGACCACCGCAAAACGTCCCGTGAAAAACCGGGAATACTGGGTTCGGCTCAAGGAACTTGATGACGCTCTTCGGCCTGAATGGAAATGGGTACCCGGTCATGCTGGAGTTGAACTGAATGAAGCCTGTGATGCACTGGTGCAGGAAGAAATAAGAAAGCATATAGAGAAATAGTGATCAAGTATATTGACTCTTTTCGCTGGATTTGATAAATTTCACACCGTTGCTTAGGGCCGCTAGCTCAGTTGGTAGAGCAACGCCCTTTTAAGGCGTGGGTCAAAGGTTCGAATCCTTTGCGGCTCATAGCTGTGTTAGCAGCGATCATGTCTCCTTCGTCTAGTGGTTAGGACACCGGGTTTTCATCCCGGCAACAGGGGTTCGACTCCCCTAGGAGATGCCTATATATAACCGGTTCCTTTTTGAGGGAA
This sequence comes from Spirochaetia bacterium, assembly GCA_007116075.1. Classification (GTDB taxonomy): domain Bacteria; phylum Spirochaetota; class Spirochaetia; order PWKH01; family PWKH01; genus PWKH01. The sequence continues at coordinate 17,982 of SKJE01000117.1, read as the reverse complement.
CCGGTTGTTGTTTATATAACCTTCCTTTTCATTTAATCTGTGTTTTTCCATATTAGTAGGCCCAGCCATCATTCAAACAGGTATTTTACTGTAAATATTCATGAACATGGTGTAATCTATCAATGAGTGATATTTAAAAAGAATCAGGGCATACCATGAAACACAATACAACGATTAAGCTGAATAATACAGATTGGGCATCAGTACTGCTCAGGATATTCCTCTGGGTATATATCGGATTATGTATTCTCATTGCTGGACTCAATTTTGGATATGCCGAACAAGCATCACCTCGAACTGGGGCTTTAATCACTTGGATCTGGCATGTCTATGAAAATTGGGTTAAAACAGTTTTTATTGTAATCTGCGGTCTACTCACCTTGATGATTGTCCGGGGCCCTCGTAATAAAAAACAGCAGCGGGTAAGACTGCGTAGGAACAACATTATTGGGTTAACCTGCTCAGCACTGGTTGTGCATATCGTAGTTCCCCTGCTTCTTGATAACCCGGATATCTATTTCTTTGCGATGCCGCTTCCCTGGACAACAATGCCCCTGCAGGCATCAGTATCATCTTCTGAGTTCTTTCAGAGACATGTGTCAATCTGGGGAACTGCAGGCATGTCATGGGCACTGACTTTTTTCTGGGTATACAGCACAGTTGCCTTTGCAGGTACCCTTGTAATGGGCAGACGGTGGTTCTGTTCAACCCTGTGCCTGTTCAACGGCTTTGCTGCTGAGGTGTTTGGCCCTGTTATGCCGCTGGTCGGGACAAAACAGGGCAGGGGAACAAAAGGAAAGGGTTCACACCAAGGGGCATTTACCTTTTTTTCGAAGTTCAGGTGGATATATTTTGGGATTGCACTTCTCTTAACGGGGTATTGGGCAAGTATCAGCCTCAATCTTGTTCATCCCGGGGGTGTAACTTCAGGAAATGTGTTTTCATTGGGCACAATGAATGCTATTGCTTCGGTTGAAACGTGGAAGTACCTCGGTCTTGAACTGCTTATGGCTATGTTTTTTTGGGTTGCTTTCATTGGACGAGGATATTGTCTCTACTGCCCCGTCGGAACGTTCTTCGGCCTGATCAGCCGTCTGGTTGGACAGAAGATTCTTACGGATGAGACAAGATGCATATCCTGCGGCCGATGTTCTCGGGCATGTCCAGTAAAAATTGATGTCCAACGCTATGCAGAAAAGGGAGTGCCTGTAAGAGTCATGAATTGTGTCGGCTGCGGACATTGTGTTGATGTGTGCCCGACGGAAACCCTCAGGTACACCACAAGAATTCTTGAACTTTTTCATACATCCCGGAGAAAAAAAACCAATCAATTGTTCTGATTGAGGTTGTCAGCTGCTAAAAATTATGCTTCCCCGATTTGTCTACGTAGTACCCTTCGCCTGTATGAGTATCTATGAAAAAATTGGCAGTATATTCCTTTTCCTGCAGGCACAACGATACCTTTGGTTGCTTAAAAAACTTGTAAGCAAAATCGCTACTGAAACTTATTTATAGTGCTTCATCTTAGCCTTCCCGGCAAAATATGATGTGCCTCACACTAGTAATCCCAAGGCTTATGCTCTTTGGGACCAAAGACTATGATCCAGATTAACCTATTTTTAAACAATGAGTTGAATAGGAGAAGGGAGGATGCATTTCTGCGGAACATGGCGACGCGGCAGCATTTGGTGCTGTAGTGCTTGGATGGCTTGCTGGAGGGATATCCACAGGATTGTCAGATCCTGACATCCCGGCATTGAAGGCTTTTTATCCTCGTTCCGGTGCAGAATGATAAACTAGGTTAGGATGCTGACCATATAGCGTTTTACAATGAGGCTTATGAACACAATTTCCGTATCCACTGTGAGCTGTATAACTCCCTGAAACATATTATGAACTCATAAATGTTTGAAAAAAACAGCATATCAAGTACAATGAGCGTATGGGAGAAGTGAAGAACATGACCTACACCGTAGATCCTGAGGTCTTTGCTCTCAATGAGCACCTTGTCTTCGGGATAATTATCGGCAGGGACCTGGTGAACGGACCATCCCGGCAGGAGGACCTTTCAAGACTTCGTCGGGCCGAGGATCATATCCGCACCCGTATTCCCCTGGAGCAGATCAAGGAATATCCCATGATTGCCTCCTACCGGGATGTGATGGGTGCTGCAGGAATTAATCCCAATAAGTATCCCCTCTCGGTTGAAGCCATGGTGAAGCGGGTGCTCAAGGGGGGCTCACTGCCGAGCATCAACGCATTGGTGGATCTCTGTAATGCAGTCTCCCTGGAACAGGTGATCTCACTAGGAGCTCATGACCTGGATGACATTCATGAGGACCTGTCAGTTCGTTTCAGCACTGGAGAAGAGACGTTTCTTCCCATCGGGCAATCTGATACAGAATCGGTGGACCCGGGGGAACTGATATTTACCAGTGGCAATACCGTCCAGACCAGAAGATGGATCTGGAGACAGAGTGAATTGGGGAAGTGCAAAGAGGAGAGCCGTACACTTATATTCCAGATTGTTGGATTCGATACAGCCCTGGGTTCTCCCCTGATTCTTGCTATGGAGGAAATACGTCACCTGATAGGTGAGCGCTTCTCAGGATCCAGTGAATCCTTTACGGTCACCAGTGATACTCCGAAGGCATCCTGGTCTTTGGGGGAGGCATAACCATGGCAATGCTTACAGCCGCAACCTCCCTTGGAGCAGTCCAGGGGATTCGGGACCAGGGGGTCTGCAGCTGGAGAGGTATACCCTATGCTCAGCCCCTGAAACCGGAGAGAAGATTCCTTCCGCCGGAGCCGGTCAAGCCATGGCGGGGTGTGATGGAGGCGGACTATTTTGGAAGCATCGCTCCCCAGCGCAGCTTTCTGCGCCGGGGCATTGGAGAGGATTGTCTCAACCTGAATATCTGGTCACCCGATGCCGACTCCCGCCATAGACCGGTGTTATGCTTTATCCATGGAGGCTCCTTCGAACACGGCTCTGGCAGTGAGTCCTTCTACAACGGAGCTACCCTTGCAGGCACGTGGGATGTCCTAGTGGTAACCATCAACTACCGCCTGGGGGTGCTGGGGTTTCTTGATTACTCCATGCTCTCCTCCTCCTTCACCCCAAATCTAGGTCTGCAGGATGTACTCTCAGCACTTGCATGGGTTCATGAGCACATTGAGAACTTCGGAGGTGATCCCGACCGTATAACAGTCTTCGGGCAGTCAGCCGGTGGAACCATGGTCTCCGCTCTCTCGGTGATGGAGGAGGCAAGGCGGTATATCAGCAGATGCATGATGATCAGCGGTGGACCGACACAAGTGCAGTCACTGGATGAATGCAGGGAGATCACAGAGCAGTACCTTGATTTCATGGACATACAGAAAGCAGACGATCTTATCTCCACGCCTCTGGATGACCTGGCAAAGAGCCAGCGGGAGTTTATCTCTTACTGCGGTCTCGGTGCGGCTACCTATCGGCTCGCCGTGGACGGAGTAATAGTGAAGGATTACCCCATACCGGCAGCACGGGAAGGGGCGACTGCAGGAATCCCCCTGCTGATAGGCACTACCCAGGAGGAAATGGCATTGATCAATTTTAAGCCCCTGGCAAAGGTGCTTGATGTTGATACCATTGTCAACGAGGGAATTTCCCGGGAAAGCCGGGAGACCCGGCGGGCTCTGATTGATGCTTATACCAGTGTGTACGGACGAAAGCAGGGAGAATCGATGCTCTATACTGATCTGCTCTTCCGTATCAGCAGTGTGTGGTTCAGCGAAGCGGCAAGTAACCATTCACCAACCTGGATGTACCGGTTCGACTTTGAATCGGCGATTCTGAAGATGAACGGAATCCACGCATTTCACTCCACGGACCTGCCCTTTATCTTCGGTAACCTGAAGCACCTGCTTGTGCGGCCCATGTTTCTGCTCGACAGGGATATGAGTGAAGTGCACCAGATTGCCGAAGAGATCCAGAAAGATATTATTACGTTTGCCAGGGATGGCAAGCTTCCCTGGCATCCCTGCAGGGGAGAAGACACACCGGCCAAGTGCTATGACAGTGAATCGTCTGTACAGCCCATGGTTGATCCAAGGATTAAGCACGTGTACGATCTGACCGAATACAAGCGGAAGAGCCTTCTCAGTATTCGGGAATGATTATGACAATAGTCATTTATACTGAAAAAAGTGCAAAATAGTATTATACTGTACATATCCTAGGAAAAAATGGAGTTTATTATGAACAGACGGCTTCTGCTGATTCTGCTATGGGTGGCTGCTGCAGGGGCTCTATGGGCAGGCGACCTGCCGGTAATGAGAATATCAGTTGAGAATACCGATTCCCACACACAAACAAAAACGGTGAGAGATTTCGCCCGGCGTCTGCAGCAGCGGACCGAAGGTGTCCTTGATATTCGCTTTTTCTCAAGTTCATCCCTGGTACGGGACAGTGAAGCGGTGCGTGCCATGACCCTAGGACAGCTTGAGATGGCTGTCCCGGGTACATGGCACCTCGACCGGCTGGTTCCGGAGGTGTCAGTTTTTCTCCTGCCCCTGTTCTACGGACGGGATGCCCGGGACGTGTATGATCTGCTGGACAGTCCTGCGGGGGCTGAACTGGTCGGGTATATTGAGAACGATCTCTTTGTGAAAGTGCCCGGAAGATGGATTGATCTGGGACACACCCATCTCTTCAGCACTGACAAACCGATCACCAGTTATGATGATATCCGGGGAATGCGGATCAGGGTGGCCGGAGGCTACGGAAATGAAGCACGAATCAATGCCATGGGAGCTCTGAGCACATCCATCGCCTGGGCAGATTTTCCCTCCCGACTTGAGCAGGGGGTGGTAGCCGGAGTGCTTACCTCCCATGAGACAGTACGAAGCGGTGAACTCTGGAATTACGGTATCCGCTACGCCTTCGAAGACCGACAGTACTTTGCCCAGTATGTCCCGATGATTTCACGCAGATTCTGGAATTCCCTGTCTGCTGAGGTTCAGGAGATCATCATAGATACCTGGGAAGAAGGGGTTGATGAGTCCCGCAGAGCTGCATCAGCTGCCCAGGAATTTGCCCGGGGCGTGCTGCTCCAGGCAGGGGTGAAGATGACCCAGCCCAGTGCAGTTGAACTGAGCCGCATGAGGCAGCACCTGCTTTCCCGCCAGGACGATATAGCCCGCCTGCTGGGGATTCCCCATGAGTTCATTGAGCATGTTGAAGCGGAACTTTTAGGTGAAACACCATGAGACAGAGATCAAGCCGTTACCTGACACTTATTGTGATCATTCCTCTATGCTTCAGTCTCCTGATTATTGGAACTTACCTTATCAGCTCCCGGAGTATTCATCGTCAGATGAATGAGAATCTCATGGACCAGGCCCGTCTCCAGAATGGGCTCATCGCACAGAGCTTGGAGAACGCCCTCAATTCCCTGGTAACGAAGATGATGATCATCCAGGAACAGCATACCCATCCCCATTTTTCTGATAATCCCATTGAGTTTCAGACACTGCTGCGGAGATACGTGCTGAGTGATCCTGTCATTACAGTAGCCTCTATCCTGAACCAGGAGGGAGAACCGATGTTTTCAACCCGGCGGGGCGGCACCGGGGTGGATGCCTCTGTACTGCAGATGCTGAAACAAGTTCATTCGCAGCAGAGACTGCCGGTTTCTCTTGAATATTATCCTGAAACCGGGGAGTTTCTGCTTAGCGGAATAATCATCGAGCAGGGGTATCAGGAAATTCAGATCCTGCTTTTTCAGATTGACACCGATCGATTTTTTGACGGGGTGGCTGACATCCAGACTTTGGAGATGTCCGGGGGGATGTTGACCAACCAGCGGGGAGAGGTGATTGCCCAATGGGAAAAACCCGAAACCCTCTCAGATGTGCATGATATCGCGGCATCCAGGGAAGTGATGATTTCCCACATACCGCGCATTTTGAATGAAGAGAGTCCGACAGCCGTTACAGGCGGAACAAAACTGATAGAGGATGACCAGTTTCTGACTGCGGGCACCTCCCTTGCCGCTTTTCCGCTGTTCGTAACCACCGTCTATGACAGGGATGTCTACTTTACCCAATGGACCCGTTCCATAGCTCAGACCCTTGTCCTGCTGTTTATCTTCATGCTGCTGAATATACTGGTGAGTCTTTCGGTGAGAAAGCGGCTGCTTCGCTCGGATACACAGCGCATTGAGGTGCTCAATCATCTTGATCAACTGGTGAAGGAGCGGACGTCCCTGCTCGAACAGGAGATTGCTGCTCATAAGAATACCGAAGCGGCACTGAGGGAATCCCATCAGTTTAATCAAGTGGTGATGGATCACCTTCCCGTGGGCATTGGTGTGCAGACTGATAGCTCCTCCGGTCCCTTCCGTTATATGAACGAGCACTTTATTGCCTTCAGCAGGACCGACAAAGAGACGCTGACATCACCCGGCAGTTTCTTTGATAAGGTCTTTCCGGATGAAACAATACCTCAGTTGAGTAACAGCAACCAGGGTGAGGGGATTAAGCAGCGCTCCTGGAAGGAACTGCCGATTCAACGGAAGGGAGAACGGACCATATATGTCGATCTCCTTATCACCGGTGTACCGGGCCAATCCTACGTAATCACTTCGCTATGGGATGTGACTGAACGGGTAGTGCTTCAGCAGCAGCTGCTCCAGTCCCAGAAGATTGAATCAATCGGAAGGCTGGCCGGCGGTATTGCCCACGATTTCAATAACATGCTCAGTGTGATTCTTGGGTATACTGAAATAGCGAAGGATCAGGTCAAGGAGGATCATCCGCTGTATGCCTCCCTCCAGGAAATTCACTCAGCTGCTCAGCGGTCAGCGTCACTGACCAAGCAGCTGCTTGCCTTTGCCCGAAAGCAGACCATTGATCCCAAGATCCTCTCCATAAACGAAGCAGTAACCGGTATGCTTACCATGGTGCAGCGGCTTATTGGTGAAGATATTGATTTGCGCTGGATTCCCACTTCTGAGGAAGGACTGGTTCAGATCGATCCGGCTCAGGTAGACCAGCTGCTGGTGAACCTCTGCATCAATGCCCGGCAGGCCATTACGGATACAGGGCAGCTGACGATAGAGACCGGTCTGGTGACCTTTGACCAGCAGTACTGTGACATACACTTGGGATACATTCCCGGGGACTATGTGATGCTGGCAGTCAGCGATGACGGATGCGGCATGGATCAGGAAACCCTCAGACATGTTTTTGAACCCTTTTTCACCACCCGGGCCGACGGAAAGGGAACCGGTCTCGGCCTGGCTACGGTCTACGGCATCGTGCGGCAGAACGAAGGGTTTATCAATATATATAGTGAAATAGGGGAGGGAACATCTGTAAAGATCTATCTTCCCCGCCGGCGGGTGAAATCAGAGACTGGCGAAAAAATAGATCCACCACAGGTTATTCCCCGTGCAGGAGGAACAGTTCTCCTGGTGGATGACGACAGAATGGTCGGGAAGATGATTCATACCATGCTTACTCAGCTGGGCTATCATGTAATCAGTGTCCAGGCCCCGGATGAAGCTCTGGAGATTGCTCGGAATAATTCAGACATTGATGTGCTGGTTACAGACGTAGTGATGCCCCGGATGAATGGAAAAGTCCTTTATGCACAGATCCGCAAGCTCCATCCCAACCTGCAGTGCCTGTTTATGTCAGGGTACACCGCCAATGTGATTGCCCATCGAAATGTACTTGAGCCGGGATTAGCCTTTATTCAGAAACCCTTCTCCCGGGAAGCTCTCGGTAAGAAGATCCATGAGGTGCTTGCGGAGGGTGCGAACAAGCAGCTGTAATGCCTATTGGCTTTCGACTTGTGCAGGCAGCTGGTGATGGTGTATCCTATATTGATTAACTACTACATAACAAGGAAACAGGAGAGCCATGGATATTTCAGACTTTCCCAGAGCGGTAACTGACCAGCTCCTGCTGGATCAACAGCATGAAATTGAGGCCTACACCATATATACCCGTCTTGCCGAACGAACCCGGCGGGCTGAAAACGCAGATATCCTTCATACAATCGCATCAGATGAATTGAGTCACTACCAGATGCTGCAGCGCTATACCGGACGATCCCTGAAGCCCCGGAAACTGGTGGTGTGGTGGTTCTTTATTATATCGAGGGTGTTCGGTCTCACCTTCGGACTGAAGCTCATGGAACTATCTGAGAAGAAAGCCCAGAAGGTTGATTATAAAAATCTTGAGCAGTATGTTCCAGAAGTTGTAGATGTTCTTGAGGATGAGGAGGAACATGAACACCAGTTGCTGGATATGCTCAACGAGCAGAAGCTGGAATATATGGGCTCCATTGTACTTGGGCTCAATGATGCGCTGGTGGAACTTACCGGCGCCTTAGCAGGACTGACCTTTGCATTCCAGAATACCAGGGTTATTGCACTATCCGGACTGATTACCGGTATTGCAGCATCCCTCTCCATGGCCTCCTCGGAATATCTGGCGAAAAAAACTGACAACAACAGCAATGCCCTCCAGTCCTCTCTTTATACCGGCTTGGCGTATATCGTTACCGTATCGTTGCTGGTGACTCCCTATCTGGTATTCAGTCACTATCTTACCAGTCTCGCGGTTACCCTCCTGATATCGGTGATCATTATTATGGTATTCAATTTCTATTTATCCGTAGCAAAAAACTTCCGGTTCCTTCCCCGATTTCTTGAAATGGCGGGGATCAGTCTGGGTGTAGCTGCACTCTCCTTTGGTATCGGCTTGCTGCTCAACCTTGCCTTCGGGATAGATCTGTAGCCTGTGATACCACTCTGTTTCGACCTAGTTCCTTTGCCTGGTAGAGCCTCCGATCAACGGTGATCAGAAGTGCTTCTTGATCTGATGCCTCATTACATGAAACTACGCCGAAACTAGCAGTAAGGGTAAGGCCGTTGGAAAAACTGGAGGACGCTATAGAGCTTCTCAGCTGTTCCGCTAAAGGTTCACCTGGTTGAGACGAGAGAATCAGAAACTCTTCACCGCCCCAGCGGCTGCACAGGTCATCTTCCCCAATGTGTGTTTCCAGCAACTGCGATATCTCTTTCAGCACCTCATCCCCTCGATGATGGCCGTAGGAGTCATTGATCTGCTTGAAATGGTCAAGATCAAGCAAAATTATTGATGCGTACCGGTGTATCTGCTCCAGTTGGAAATCAACTCGCCGACGATTATACAGGCCGGTAAGCCAGTCTCTCTGGGAAAGATTCTGCAGCTCCCGGTTCTTCTGTGCGATAAGCCTTGCCGAGGCGTTGAGTCTTCTGAAGTTTCGGTAGTTCATTGCTGAAACCACCCAGGCTATCAAGCCGTTGATCATCAAGTCAGCCCGTATCGGAATGTCCGGAACCACTTTATTGTTACTGGGTACCAGCAGCACTGCAGCTACGGAAATTCCCCCATAGAGCAGGGCGCTCTGGTAATAGGGAACGATTAACACCACTGCTCCGCCGTAAAGGATCGCCAGATAGATCGTCGGGATACCATAGAGTACTCCCTCATGGGCGAGGATTCGGACGAGGGCAATACCCATGCCGAGCAGCAGTATCCCCAGACTGTAGTACTCATGCATCCAGCTGACAGGGAAGGAATCTGCTGACTTGATAGTGTAACTCAGTATAGTTATGATCATGAGAAGTGCCGAAGTGGAGAAATACAATTGCTGGAAGATGCTTTCTGGCGGGCTCAGCAGCAGAGCATAGAGCAGCTGCTCTACACATAGGATAGGGGCGATGATCCGTATGGCGGTATTGTTACGGTGAAATATAAGTGCTTTTTCATTGCTTGGATCCATAGAGCCTGCCAGTAATATAAAAAATGTTCCTGAAATTTCAAAAAAAGGGTGCCGCTACACCGTAGCATATCTGCACCAGGGGAGATAGTACATATGATCATATCTGTTCCTAAAACCTGTTGTACTGTGGTAACAGCAATAGTGCAGGGACCATGGATGTGCGCAGACCGTCATGGTCTCAGGAGGAAAAATCTATGAAACACATTGGTGCGCTCATAGCCGCTGCCGCGGCACTTGTGCTGCTGGCCGGCTGCATGTCCCTGGATACGTTCTTTCCGGGAGTCAATGAACCGGTCAGCATCGAAGCATCCCTGCTGGTGCTTGAGGCCGGGAGGGTAGAACATACCGGATCAAGCGAACCTCTCTCAGCAGCCGAATATTCTGCATGGGTGCCATGGGTAGAGGATGCCTCAGGCAGGCTTGTTGAATTCCGGCATATTACCTCCGTATCGAAGGTTGATTCGGTGATGTATCGGGAAAACCTGAACCCCGGAACATATGTACTCAAGGGGTTTATCCATGTCTATACTGACTTTTCGAAGCTTGATTCCGAGATGATCACGCAGTATGGACCCTATCAGGATTATCCCCATGATGTGAAGCAGTTTTTTCTTCTGGACAATCCTGTGAGACTTCAGCTGCAGCCGGGAAGGATGGATTCCTTCGGAAGATACTTCATCTCATTCCAGTATCATGAGGGGTTTGCCGGTTCGAGCGATGACCGGTACAGAGTAATTCCGGAGTCCTTCGCAGCAGAAGCCGATCCCCGGGACCGGAGAGTGCTGCAGGTCATGAAACACTGGACTGCATCCAAGTGGACCCTGTGGAACCAACGAAATCCCGAAGAGGCTGTTGATTACTGATTGTCCGTGAACAGTTCCAGGAGTTTATCCATAAGGTCCTTTCTGGTGAAGGGTTTCTGGATGAAGTAGCTGCCTGTATCCTTCAGACCGCGGTTACTGAGCACCTCGGCGCTGTATCCCGAAATAAAGAGCACCTTCATGAGAGGAAAGTACTCCCTCAATTCTGCGGCAAGTTCAACACCGTTCTTTTCGGGCATCATCACGTCGGTAATGAGCAGGTCATACGCAAGATCAGGATTGAATGTGCCCAGCAGCTGGTTCGCAGAGGGAGCTGCTTCGACATAATAGCCCAGGCTGTCGAGCTGGGAATATATCAGTGAGAGTATTTCCTGTTCATCGTCTACGAGGAGTACTCTCAGCGGCTTGTCCGGAGGATGATGTTCCGGATGCTTCCGGGACGGCTTCTGTTCTTGTGTTTCAAGACAACTGGGAAGCCGTATGACAGCTTCAGTCCCCTTCCCATCCAAGTCATTCAGGGTAATGGTGCCCCTGTTCTGGGTAACCATTCCATGAACCATGGGAAGCCCGAGTCCTGTGCCACTTCCCACTTCTTTCGTGGTAAAAAATGGTTCGAAAATATACGGCAGCAAGTCCTGGTCTATGCCGCAGCCGTTGTCCTTCACGGAAAGCTGGGCAAAGCTCCCGGTTTCATCGGTGTACTCAGAGGTAGAAATGACGATTGAACCGTTGGATTCCACCGCATCGTCTGCGTTCACACAGAGATTCAGCAGTACCTGGTCCATCTGGGCTGGATCTATACTGACAGGGGGTACATGCTTCCCCGGATTCCATGTGATGGTGTTATCAGAACCGATCACCCGCTTGATCATAGGCAGGATGGAGGTTACCGCATGGTTGAGATCCAGCATCCGAGGCTGGATGGTCTGCTTGCGGGCGTAGGCGAGGAGCTGACGGGTCAGGTCTGCAGACTTCCGTGCGGCCTCAAGTATGACCGATACATCCTCCCTGACTGGATGGGTTTGTTCAATCTGCTCCAGGGCAAGTTCTCCATGACCGATGATAGCCTGGAGCATGTTGTTGAAGTCATGGGCAATTCCCCCTGCAAGTCTTCCTATTGATTCCATCTTGCTGGCCTGGGCAAGCTGTTCCTGCAGCTTCAGCCGCTGTTCTTCAGCCTCCTTGCGCGGAGTAACCACCTCGGTGTACACGATAATCCCGCCCACGCTCCCGTCGGATTCATACCAGGGTCTGCACTCCCAGTTTGTCCATTCAACGGTACCATCCTCCCGAGGATAGGGATCGTCCTCCTTTGAGATCACTTCTCCGGCAAGACAGCGTTGATGGACTTCCCTCCATTTCTCGGGAAGATCGGGAAACACCTCATAATGGTGTCTGCCGATCACCTGTTCACTGGTGATACCGTACTCTTCAAGATAGCGCTGGGATACATAAATATAGTTCAGGTTCCGGTCATGGACCGCTATGGCACTGCGGGTATGTTCAACTATGTAGCGCAGCAGTTCCTCCATCTGTTTCCGTTCGGTAATGTCCTGGCGGGTACCGGACACCATTACTGGACGGCCCTGGGCGTCCCGGGAGACCACACTTCCCCGATCCACAACCCAGATCCAGTGTCCCCTGTGATGGCGTATCCGTCCCTCCCACTGATAAAGCGGGCGTGATCCCTCCAGGTGGAGGCGCATAAGGTATTCCGCTACCTTCACATCATCGGGGTGATAATGCCTTTTCCACTGATCGCAACTGAAGCAGCATGCTGGTGCTTCCGGATACCCTGAGATGGCATGCCATCTGTCGTTTACATGCATGATATCGGTCTGGATATTCCATTCCCAGGTTCCTGCGTTGGTCCCCGTAATTATATCCTGCAGTCTCCTACGTTCCCGGGACAGCTCAACTTGCACCCGATGCTTTCTCAGTGTTTCGGCGAGAATATTGGCAGCAAGGGGGAACAGAGCTTTCCCGTCACGCTTCCAGGAGATGACCCTTGTCTGGGTATCAAACCACAGCAGTCCCTTTAAGATATTTCCCTCAAGAATCGGATAGCACAGCATGGACAGGATGCGGTTGCGTTTGAGGAACTGAAGTTCCTCCCTTCCATAGGTGTCCTCCAGATCAGCTGTATGTTCAATGATCACCGGTTCTCCCCTTGTGAAGAGGTCCATCCACCTGCTGCATTGGAGGATGTGTATGTGCTGATGCTGGTCTCTGATGCTCGGTATATCCGGGGCGCACCACTCGTAGGTGATATCCAATGAATCGTCCTGTTCATGAAACAGACCGACTCTACTGCGGTCTACGGAGAGAAATGAGCCGAACCGTTTCAGAACATCATATACCCCCTCATCGAAGTTCTCCTCGGTTGCCTGTAACAGCACCGATGAGCAGTCGGTAAGCAGCTTCTGGAAGGAAAACTGATAGTAGATGCTCTCCTGGCTGCGCTTCCGTTGGGTGATGTCGTGAAAAAAGATGCTGTGCCCTTCTTCAGAGGGATAGAACCGTATTTCTATCCACAGATCCTTGTCTGGAACATAGATTTCACGATGTCCGGTTACCCCGACCTTGTCTTTTGGATACAGCATCTCCCTGAATTCCCTTACATCACTGAAGGGAGGCGTATCAAGGATGGATGTGCCCAGCAGCTCTTCCTCTTTAGCGCCGAGAAACAGTGAACCCTGGCGGTTGATGTAGGTGAAGTGAAGGGACGCATCCAGGGAGATGAATGCGTCCTGGATACGTTCCAGGGTTTGCTTCATCACCCGGTAGGCTTCAAGTTTTTCTTGTTCAAGGGCCCGTTTTTCACTCATATCCTTGCAGATGCAGAGAAACAGACCGCTGGGTATCCCGGTAATACTGACCTCTACGGGATAGGTGCTGCCGTCCTTCCGGCGATGTATGTTTTCAAAGCTTCTCTGGATTTCCTGGGGATCTTTGAATATCTCCCGGATATGCTCTTCGTCAAAATCAACCGCATAATCCCAGGTATGCAGCTCAGTGATCTCCTCCTGGTCGTACCCGAGCATGGAGCAGAACTGGGGATTAGCAGCAACTATTCTATGGTTTTCGTCGATGACCAGGATACCGTCCCGGGCGTGGGAAAACAGAAGTCCCGCCAGGCTGATTTCCCGGGGAAAGTGTTCAAGCGGGCACAGCAGGACCAGAAGATACTCCTCAAGAGACCCGGTCACTGTAAATACGGTAGTTCCTGAAGGGAGTTTCACCTGCCGGGGGGCACCGTCTGACGGGAGTGCTGACAGCATTTTCCCGCTTGTGCTGTCTCCGGCCAGGGTGTGGTACGCACTGTTTGCTAGTACCAGCTCTCCCTTGCGGGTTATGCAGGCAGCGGCAAGGGGAATATATTCAATCCAGTCCAAATTCGGTTTCATGACAGCAAGTGTGCTCCCTTTCTATATAAGTATAAACGGAGATTCCTGCATGTGATAGTGCAGTAATGCAATTTTTTTATCCTTCAGTTTTTGATGAGAGAGTGCGATGGAGTCGTTTCTCCCTGTACATGGCCAGATCTGCACATTTGATCAGTTCATCAACATCGGTTCCGTCTTCGGGATATCTTGCGGTTCCGATACTCAGCCCGATAAAGGACTCCCCGTGGGAGAGGTGAAAGGGCTTGGTGAATACATCCCTCAGGGACTGAATCGCCTGATCGGAATCAACTGAAGGATCATCAGTGAACAGGGCAAATTCATCCCCGCCGACCCGTGCAATATCGAATCCGGAGAGCTGCGTTTTCAGTCTTGATCCGATAGCCTGAAGCAGTTCATCCCCCGTGTGATGCCCGTACATATCATTGATCTCCTTGAAGCGGTCAAGATCGCAGTACAGCAGCAGGAAATCAATCCCTTTTGTGATATATCCGATGAGTTGTTCATAGCAGTAGAAGCGGTTAAACAGGCCGGTGAGGGGGTCTGTGTAGATCAGTCGCCGGATCTCTGCCTCCTTCTGTGTACGGTCCGAGATATCTCGATACAGTGCATAGGCTCCGAGACGGTCCTTCTGGACGTAGATAGGAAAGGCGAGGATCTCCATATCGATCATGCCTCTGGATCTGGTCAGGCGCTTTGACTCCACATGGAGGTGCTTCTCTTGTTCTATGATATACCGGGAGCAGGCAGATGCTTCTTCCATGTATTCAGGGGTGACAATATAGTTGTTGATATAGTTGCCGGCAGTTTCCTCCAGGGTGTATCCGAACAACTCTGTAAAGGAGTGGTTAAGCATCACCACCCGATCCTCATCATCCACCAGGGCAATTGCATCGGGGGAGTTATCGAAGAGCTGCTGGAAGAAGGCCTTCTGTTTTCTCAATTCCAGGAGATGCCGCTGCTCCTGGGAAATATCCTTGTACATGGCAAACATGCCGATTACCTGTCCCTCCTGGATGATCGGGCTTCCGACAGCTTCGACCTCAATAGGTGCTCCCCCCCTGGCCATCCGGAAGGTTTTTGTCATGAGGGTGTTTTTATCATGGATTGCCTGGATAAAGCGGAGGGACTTCTCCTGCTTATCCGGGGGAATGATATAGTCATTGATGTACTTTCCTATCACTTCCCGGCGGGTGTACCCGAAGAGCTGTTCAAATTCTGGATTTACATCCTGAATGACCTCTTCAGTATCAAGAATGGCTATGGGAAAGAGAGACCGTTCGAAGAGCTGATGATGAAACAGGTCAAGCCTGATAGACTCGGGACGGATGGCCGGCAGCAGCAGGGTGTACCAGAGACCGGGCAGGTCTAGGGGAATGGTCAGCAGTTCCCGGTAACGTCTGTGGGACAGGGGCTGGGTAGTGCAATGTTCCGTCAGGACATCATCCAGGGAAATATCCTCACTGAGCAGTTCCTCCAGAGATTGTCTGCAGCATTCGGGAAATTGCTCTTCCCATGCCCGGTTCATGTCAAGAATGCATCCGTCGTCGGTGATAACAGCCATCTCTTCTCGGGAGGTTTCATACCATGGTTTGAGCAACTCGCATGTCCACACCTGATCGGTTCCTTCGGTATGGGAAAAAGCAGCGCACAGCTTCCCTTTTTCATGACGAAGAATCACCGGACATGAACTGTCGGTGAGTTGGGACATAAATTTATCCGTGCATAAAGAGGATTCGAAGAATTCGATAACTCCCTCATGTGCCCTGACCTCGCCGGATGATAGAACCGATATGGTCATGCCCCCAGATTGCTCACTCATAAAATAGTCACTCCGTTATGAATCCTGCTGGTCCTGGGATTCAAACTCCTTAAGCAGTGCCTGGTGCATGACTTCAATAGGGGCTTCCTTGCCGGTCCAGAGGGTGAACCCGATTGCTCCCTGGTAAACGAGCATACCCATTCCGTCAAGAGTATAGGCTCCCCGGCTGCCCGCTTTCCGGAGAAAGGGTGTTGAGGGAGCGGGAATCACATCACAGACGATCTTGCTGCTGTCGATACCGGTAAAGTCGATATCGGGTATGAGATCATCATCAGGAGGAAGTCCGATAGAAGTTGCATTCACAATGATATCGGCATCTTCCGGAACCGCTGCGGTACCTTCCCATTGAATAAAGTGGGCAGGAATCTTGACTTTGTCACTGATCAGACGGCACAGGTCAGTGCCCCGGTCAGCGCTGCGGTTTATAATAGTGATCTTCCCGGCCCCTGCCAATGCGAGTTCAACGGCTATCGCCCGGGCAGCTCCGCCTGCGCCGAGGATAAGGATATGCTTGCCCGATACGTCAGCTTTAGCATCCTCTGTCAGGGAGCGAATGAATCCCTTTCCGTCGGTATTCTCACCGACAAGGATACCGTCACGGTTGATTACTGTATTGACTGCACCAATAAGCTGTGCCGCCGGAGAAAGTTCGTCAAGAAAGTCCAGCACCTGCTGTTTATGGGGAATTGTAAGGTTGATACCCCGCATATTGAATGCCTTGAGCCCTGCCATTGCCGAGGGAAGGTCTTCCGGATATACCTCAATAGTCAGGTATCTCCAGGGAAGCTCCAGTGCGTGAAAAGCTGCCTGCTGAAGCACGACCGTCGGGTTTTCCGCCACCGGGTGGCCGAAAACTCCCACCAGTTGTTCGATATACTGTTTTGCTGACATAGTACCTCCTACAGTAGTTACAGTATACAACAAATCAGGGAGGAACGTAAATAAAGGTTTCACCCCATACCGCTGAGTATATTATAGGAAGTTAAAGGGACAGCTTTCCCGGTGCAGTTAAAACACCAGGAAAGCTGGGGGAGGGTAGTTACGGCTTGGAGACGGTAACCAGCTTGGTGATAGGTTCAACACCGTCAAGGGATGTGCTGATGTTTATCGTTGTTGCAGCATAGTACAGGGTGACAGGAACAGAAAATGATCCGTCCTCGCCAAGGGCCACTTCACTGCCGTTGATGAACACCTTCGCCAGAGGATCCGATACTTTGCCGAGGACATTCACAAGGTCTTCAGCGGCTGTACTGTTATCCAGGGGAGAGGAGATATCAAGCACCAGGTTCCTGGTGATGGTCAGGGTTCTGCTTACCGGATTCTGTCCCTCCTTCGTCACCCGGACGGGGATACTGTTGGTTCCGTAGGCCAGGGGGACCGCATATGAGAAAGCTCCATTTGCACCTGCTGTTACAGGTATGTCCTTCACGGTAAGTGTTGCAGTCGGGTCGGATACGATACCGGTTACCACAACCTCGGGTTCTGTTACAGTTGCCCGGGTAGCAGGGGCGGTTACCTCAATGCGCAGACGCGGAGTCTCAGGCTGTCTGGGTGAACAGGCGGCGAGCGCCAGTACTACTGCAGCTGCAGTCAGCAACAGTCCAATTTTGTATAATCCTTTCATCTTACATGCTCCTTAGCATCAATAGTGCTGACTCCATACTAGAACAAAGGTGTTAAGAAGTTATGAAGAACCTGCACGAAGGGATCTTTTTTTATCTGCATGGATCTCCTGTGGTATACTTCATAGGTAATGGAGCATGGGATGGAGAAAACTGTCGTACTTGTCGTTGATGATGATAAAAAAACCGTTGATTTAATCAGGCTCTATCTTCAGAGGGAGGGCTGTCGGGTCATTACTGCCTATGACGGTAACCAGGCACTGGAGCTTGCAGAGGAGAAGCAACCAGACCTGGTGATCCTTGATGTGATGCTTCCTGGGAGTGACGGCATGACTGTCTGCAGGGAACTGCGGAAAAATTCGGATGTGGCAATAATTATGCTTACCGCACGGATCTCAGAGGCTGACCGGCTCCAGGGGCTGGACTTGGGAGCCGATGATTATGTGATTAAACCCTTCAGTCCCCGGGAGCTGGTGGCCCGGGTGAGGGCGGT
>SKJE01000151.1 GCA_007116075.1 Spirochaetia bacterium | reverse complement strand
AGTGCCCTTGCAGCGATATCTTTCGGTCTTCCTGCCTCATTCTTCCATTCCCATATATGGCACAGTTCCTGTGAAATACGGGTACGATGCCATTGCGGGTGAGAGGCTATGATCGACTTAACTATAGTTCCCATATAGTTTTCGTACCACAGCTTCACAGCCGAAGAAAAAACATAGTACAGCAACAAAATCCTGCCATCTTACCCCCTTACAGACTAATTTTTGTACGATGAAACACATTCTAAAAAACTGATAAACCTTTTTGCAGGCTACCTTCTTGCTGCTTTTATGGGTGTGTGGTATTATTGTGGTACGAATATAAATGTACCACAAGGAGTACACAGTGGCAAGATACATCAGATACCAGCAAAAGGCAGACAAGACCTATGCTCAGGTTATTGATGCAGTCAGGGTAGACGGCAAAAAGAAAAACCTCTATATCACCAGTCTCGGTGCTGTTATCGACAAGGAAAAAGGTATTTTCAAGTCAAAAGAAAGAGGGGTCTACACCTTTTCCCTCGAGGCAGGATATGGGGAAGCTCCTCGTGAGATTGAAATTTTGTATACTGAAATAAAGACCGAGCGACTTATTCTCGATTTCGGGGACAGTTTTATGCTTGATCAGTACCTGAGGAACTGCACCCCGTTCTTCGACCTGTTTTCCGACATACTGCCAAACCAGAGCGACAGCCTGTTCGCTCTTCTATTCTTCAGGCTCCTTACCGATAAAAAGGCCTATAGGTATGCTCAGTCCTGGCATGAAGGCAACTATGCAAGTATCCTCTACCCAAAGGCACGACTACAGAGTCAGAGAATCAGTGACTTTCTCTCAGCCCTTGGTTCAGAAGAGGTGGGCAGGGATTTTTTCTCTACCTATCTCAAAGAACTCTATCCGAACCATGATGGTACCGGGATTCTTATTGATAGTACCGGTCTGCATAATGCGGTTGATATGCCGCTGACTGCTTTGAGTAACCATAATGGGGATATTAACTTTGAGACACGGCTGATCTATGTGATTGACCGCTTCAACGGCATGCCGCTGTACCTGCGCTATTGCCCTGGCAATGTGATAGACGTAACTACATTGTGTACCACCGTGGAGGAGTTGAGGCAGCTGGGGATAATGACAGACTTTGCGATAGTAGATGCCGGATACTACAGTGAAAGTAATGTAGATGCTCTCTATGCTGATGATATAGCCTTTATCTCCCGAGTAGGTCCCAATAGGAAGCTTTTTAAAACGCTTATTGAACAGCATGCACAGAGCATCCGACAGGCTCAGTATATGGTGCCATTTGGCAATCGAATCGTGTATATGAGAAGATTCTCCGTTGATCTGCATGGCCATCCTGGCTATGCCTATTTGGGCGTGGATATGGACAGCCGAAATATGCAGGAAAAGAAGGTATCCTTGCAGGCTCTCAATGACAAGCTTCCATTCGATGAAATAGATAAAAAGATGGGGAAGCTTGGGTCATTTGTCATTGTTTCTTCTCAGGAGATGGAGTGCAAGGAGCTTCTTCCCCTTTACTATACAAGAACTCAGGTAGAACAGGTTTTTGACATTGCAAAGAATAATGCTGATGTAGTTCCCCTTAGAATTCACGGAGAGGAGACCTTACGAGGGCATCTGATGCTTACTTTTCTCGCAACGGTTCTTTTTCAGCGATTACAGAAAGATCTTTTGCTGCATACGCAGAAGAAGGAAAAGATTAATCCTGAAGGCAGTTTCTTCGTTCTGAGAAACCAGAAGTGTAAAGTCTATGATGAACTGGTTATACCGCAGGAGCCAACTAAAAAAATGAATGATATCTATAAGCTTCTGAAAATCCCTACCCCCACTTCCATCCCCTATGAACGAGTATAGGCTTGTGGTACGAAAAGGGGGTGGGAACTATAGATTATTGATTTTCCTTTTCAATCCTGTGTCACTTTCTGATGCTTTAAGCAGTGATCCATCCACTATATAGTACAAACCATCTTCAATAACAGTTGAAGACCAAAACCCAAATTCAGCAATGTCGCAAGCCTCTTTCCAAAGGCGGATTACTTTTTCCACACTGGGAATAAATCTATTGCCTGATTTTGTGCAGAGAATTATCCATCGGCACTGTGGGTGCTCTAATTTTTGCTTTTTTGTCGGCATCTCCAACGATATGTTATTAAGGCGTTCTCCCAACATTTCTCGCACATGTTCATCTTTGCTCATCGAATAAACTTTTTTCATTTCCCATTCTTTGGTAACAAGCATATCCTGCGTGTGTATTAGGTCTGCATGTGCTGTAGTCTGTGTTGAAACGGTATCTGAAAGATTGCTAATAGTGTTTTGTTGAGAGGAATTTGTTTTTAAAAGTGTAGTTATTTGTAGGGATAACTGTTTAATGATTTCTTGATCTTTATTCGTTAGGAATTGTAAATAAATAAGCTAAGCAAATCTATCAGAGGGAGAAATGTAATAGTTCCATTCTCCATGAAACTCATTGATTGAAATATTCAGTGCTTCAAGCTCCCTGTCTGAAATCTTTATCCCTTTTTCATAGGGCTTCTTATCAAGACCGCATTTCACTTTAAGCCCGCCCTTTGTCGTCGTGGCACCGATGAGGCTGACGATAACCGCAAGCGATACCAATGGAGTGCCTCTCCAGTTTTTGCTGATGTAACTGAATAAACGGTGTTCTATCTTATTCCACTTGGACGTGCCTGGGGGTAAATGGGATACATGAATCTCCAACCCTGTCTCATTTGCTAGTTCCTGCAATGAGGTTTTCCACAACCGATTTCGGCGGCCATTACTCCCGCCGCCATCGGCAGTTATATAGAGCTTTCTTGCTCCGCTATACTTCTGGCACCCCATCTCATTCCACCAAGATCGGATGCTTTGGGCTGCAAATTGAGCAGTGTCAGCACTGATGCCGACATTGACATACCCTTCATTGCTTCCTACATCATACACACCATAGGGAACGGCTTTTCCCAGCTCCGGTAACGGAAAATCATGGTCAAGCACTTCTGTCGGCTTTCCCTTCGGTCGGTATTCTGCTCCTTGATTCTCAAAATTGCCGACAAACTCCTTTTTCTTTGCATCAACCGATATCACCGGATCTCCAGCGGCAAGAAACTCACTGGATACTCGGGCAATATGCTGAAACTGAGCATCCCTATCAACATGCGGCTCTCCTACCTGCAGGCATTTCTTATTCATCTGCAGACTGTATCCCAGATGTTCCAGAAGCTGCCCTACTTTTACATGGCTGACCGCATACCCTTGTTCAGTAAGCTCTTCCTGAAGCTTTCTTAAACTTTTTGTGGTCCATCGCAAGGGATGCTCAGGACTGCCGACTGTTGTAGCATCTACCAAATGCTCCAAGGCTTCCAGCAACCCCGGGCTGGTTTTGAGAATGCTTTTTCGTCCTCCTCCGCTTCTGCGTACCCGCATCCCTTCTGCAGAAGAAGACTTCGCTGCAGGATCAGGCGCTACCTCTTCCAGCTCTTTGATGCCTTGAGTGATGGTAGTCCGTGATGCTCCCGTATACCTGCTTATCTCCTGAATTCCTCCATGCCCCAGGCTTATGGCTTCCAGCCCAAGATATTTTCGCCTTTGGCTTTCGGTCAGCAGCGGCACCAACTTTGCTATCCGTTGTTTTGTCGGTTCATCTATCATAGATGAAGTATATCATATCATGATATTACACGCAATAAACGTACATGTTATTTATTAACAATTACTAAGGGGGTAAGATGGCAGGATTTTGTTGCTGTACTATGTTTTTTTCTTCGGCTGTGCAGCTGTGGTACGAAAACTATATGGGAACTATAGTTAATTTCATCTTCATCTTTTGTGTCAAACAACACTTGACATACTCATTTTTACATATGTAAACACTTAACAATATTTTTTACTTTCGTTGTTGTAAATTTATTTATTACGTTATTTAATTTCAATTGACATCTGTTATGTCATATGTTACGTTTATTGAAGAAGCTACATCTGAGGAGTCGAAGCATGTATATTGAAGAGAAAAAAAAGGTTATCCAGGCAGGAATCACCCTCCACAACTATCGGCTGATCAGCCTCTCGGGAGGCAACGTGAGTCTCCGGATTGGAAAGCACGTTCTGGTTACCCCCTCGGGTATGACCTATGAAGAACTTGTACCGGAGGATATAGTCGTCGTGGATACTGAGGGCACGGTCATTGAAGGTACCCGACGACCCTCGGTAGATACTGAAGCCCTGCTGTACATTCTCAGGGAACTGCCCGAGATGACCGCAGTAATACACACCCACCAGCCCTACGCCACCGCGGTTGGTCTGATTGCAGACGAACTTCCGGCGGCGGTGATGCCCCTGCTCAACGCAACGAAGGGACCGGTAACCGTAGCTCCCTACAGCTCATCCGCCAGCATCACCATGGGCATCAAGGCCGTGGAGAACCTGAAGGGTTCACTGGCAGTCATATTGAAACATCACGGTGTGGTTACCGTAGGAGCAACCCTTAAGGAGGCCCTCTATGCGGCGGTATATCTTGAGGATTCGGCAAAAACATACTGCATCGCCCGGTCTGCGTCCTTGGATATTCCCGTACTCACCGGGCCTCAGCTGAAGCAGGCAGTGGAAGGATTTAATGACTATGGTCAGAAATAAGCGGATCGGAAGCAAAACCCTTATAAGGAGGATTTTTTAATATGGATTCATTACAAGGAAAAACTGCGGTTATTACCGGGGTCGGATCAGGATTTGGAAAGGCAACGGCGGAACTGTTCGCAGCCAACAGCCAGTGCAATCTCGTACTGATGGATATCGATAAGGCAGCCCTGGCTGATACTGTCGCGAACTGTGAGAAGGCCGGTTCTAAGGTGGTATCCTTTCCAGCTGACGTCACCAAGCTCGAAACCTTTACCCGGGCTCTGGATGAATGCATGAGTGCTTTCGGCCAGGTGGATTTTCTCATTAACTATGCCGGCGGGGCAGTAAAGTATGCCCCCGTAGAGGAGCTCGACGATGAGACCAACAGGAAGATCATCGACCTGAACCTCACCAGCACCATTATGAGCTGCCGCACCTTCATGACCCAGTTCAAGAAGCAGGGATTCGGCAAGATTATCAACGTATCGAGTGTCTGCGACAGGCGGTCATGGCCGGGATTCTCAGTCTACTCTGCAGCCAAAGCGGGAGTCCGGGAATTCACCCGGTGCCTCTATACTGAACTGCGACCCCACGGTATCGCCGTGACCACCCTGGTACCCGGCGGATCAAACACCGGCTTCCAGAAGGCTGACGGTCTCGAGAAGTTTGAGTGGGATGAACAATGGGCAGTACGGCCCGAACATTTTGCAGATGCGGTATATGCCATCTGCGCACTGTCCAAGGGCGCCTGCGTATCCGAGATCTGTCTCTACGGTATCGCCCAGGATATATCGGGATTTTAGGAAGCTTGCTCCATAATGTTAGGCACCCGGTGTTCGGGTGCCTTTCTTATTGTACTGGGGACGTGATGCAACTGTTTATGTAAGGCCGGAGGATCTCATGCAGCTGGTGATGTAATTGTATGACCGTGCTGCTTCTTCGATGCTGTCCAGTTCCGGGTCATTCCACATCTCCAGAAGAAGCAGTCCAGTGTATCCCGACAGCTTGATCAAGCTGAATACTTCATGGAAGTCCACCCTTCCCTGGCCGAAGGGAACATACCGGAATACCCCCTCCAGGGTATCCTTGATATGAATTGCCGCTATATGGCCCCGGGCAAGGGCAAATTCCCGCTCCAGGTTCTTGTTAGCCGCAGAGAGGTTTCCCACATCGGCATACACCTGCAGATAGGGACTCTGGAACCGTGTGACATACTCCATGGAACGCTCTAGGGAGTCCATAAAGGGCACATCCATGTTTTCGATAGCCAGGGTCACCCCCAGGGAGCTCGCATGGACCAGCCCCTTCTTAAGGTTCTCGGCAAAGTTGGTTCTTGATGTTTCAGTACTTGCCTTGTCCATAAGCTCATCATAGCCAGCCACCTGGACCACCCTGATACCGACCCGGGAAGCCAGCTCCACCGCACGGATAAGCATGTCCAGCCCCTCCTCCCGGAGTGACCTGTCGACAGACCCGAGGGGACATCGTCTGAGTCCGCTGAGGCACATGGTGGGCACACTCATGGCTGACTCATACTGCATCTCGACAAAATCAAGGCAGGTCCGGTTATCCCAGTCAAGGCGCTTCACCCGGCGGTCGGTCTCATCGATGGAGAGTTCCAAGAACTCATATCCGATGTTGCGGGCCGCCGCAAACCGCTCAGGCCAGGAGAGCTCCTCCGGCAGGGCCTTCTCGTACAGGCCGATACTGAAATGCTTAAACAAAGCCGTCCTCCTCCCCGAGAATTGATACCTGATAGCCCGTAGTGAAGGTCTTGCCGGGATCCAGGGTTATGATCCCCGGCTTCTGTTCCAGGGAGTCCTCAAAATCAGCAGGATCCGGATATCCGTGCCAGGGTTCAATGCAGAGAAAGGGCGCACCCTTGGGCTTTGACCAGATCCCGATATGGGGTGTATCAAAGCTCACCGATATCCTGTTCTTTCCCCTGCTTTTACAAATGGACACCTCCCGGGAGGTGACATCCCTGAAGATCAGGGGTCCCTGGTCAAAGATGCTTCTGGTGAGAAATATCTGGCGGCTGTTGGAGAATCCCTCACCGGTCTTACCGGTGAGGCAGCCGCCGGAAAAATAATGCCTTGGGGTATGTTCACTGTGCTCAAACTGGATGTAGTAATGCTCCAGGATACCTCCGTCAAAGGGAAGACGGAAGGCCGGGTGGCTGCCGATGGAGAAGAGCAGCGACTGTGAGGAGGATGTACTTTTCACCCGGTATGATACCGATATCCCGGAGTAATCCAGGGAGAAGCTGACCAGCAGCTCAAAATCGAAGGGATACATGATCCTGGTCGCTTCATCGCCGGTAAGACGGAACACCGCCTCGCCGCCGGAACTGCGGACCACCTCAAACTCTTTCGTCCTGGCAAACCCGTGGGAAGGCAGTTCATAATTCCTGCCCCGGTAGGTATAGAACCCTCCGTTAAGCCCCCCGATCACCGGGAACAGCACCGGAGCAGTACCGTTCCACCAGGCAGGGTCTCCACACCACATATACTCCCGCTGTTGTTGTGTATCATAGAGGCTTTTCAGTTCAGCACCCAGCGGATCTATCACCGCTTGGAACCTGCCCCCCCGCAGTATTACGCTCATAGGTCAATCCTTGTATGAAATTCACGGATGGTCCTGGCGTAGTCATCACTCCCAAAGAGGGCGGACCCGACAGTAAAGACATTCACTCCGGCCCGGGAGAAATCCTGCACCGTCTCCAGGTTGATTCCTCCGTCACTTTGTATCAGGATCTCCCTGCCGGAACGCTCGATCATCCGGGAGACTTGCCGGATACGTTCCATGGTATTGGGAATATATCGCTGGCCGCCGAAACCGGGACTCACCGCAAGGATCAGGACATAGTCAATATCGTCCAGGATCCATTCCAGATGGGACACAGGAACCGAAGGACCCAGGGCAACCCCGGGCTTAATCCCTGCATCCCTGATCAGCTGCACCGTCCTTGTCAGGTGCAGGGCCGTCTCATAGTGCACGCTGATACAATCAGCACCGCACCGGGCAAAGAGCTCCACAAACCGTTCGGGGTGCTCAATCATCAGATGCACATCCAGGGGAAGGGAGGTGGTTTTCCTTGCAGCCTTGACTGCCAGGGTTCCCATGGTGAGGTTCTCGACAAAGTGTCCGTCGGTGATGT
>SKJE01000026.1 GCA_007116075.1 Spirochaetia bacterium | reverse complement strand
TTGTCGTCAAGTATTGTGATCATCTCAGGAGTTGCTCCCTTCTGGGGGCCGTAGACTGCCGAGGCGCCTTGGGGTCCGCAGAGCGGGTTTGATACATCGCACATGATCTCTATTTCCGCTTCGGCCAGTTCCGGCACTGCATTGGATGGGTCAATAGATGCAATCTGGTCGAGAGATCCGCCGCCGAAACTCACTTCCTGCTGGTTTTTGTCCTTGAAGGAGTAACCCAGGGCCTGTGCCATACCCACTCCGCCGTCATTGGTGGCGCTCCCTCCGATGGCCACAAGGATCTTTCTGCATCCCTGATTCAGGGCATCTTTGATGAGCTCACCGGTTCCGTAGGTAGTTGCCTTGAGGGGGTCCTTCTTGTCGCCTGGAACGAGGGGAAGCCCCGAGGCTGAAGCCATTTCTATCACCGCAATCTCTCCGGCAATACCGTAGGAAGCATCTACCGGCTCTCCGAGAGGCCCGGTGACCCTGAAGGTTCTCATGGTTCCCTCCATCTGGCTGATCACCGCGTCAACGGTACCTTCCCCTCCGTCACCGATTGGGATAATAGTGATGTCTGCATCGGAAAAAACCTTCCGGATGCCCAAGGCGATATGCTCTCCCACCCGCTGGGATGAGTTGCTTCCCTTGAACGAATCTGAGGCGATAACAATATTCATATTCGTATCCTCCATAGATAACCAATATAGTTTCTGAATTGTCCCGTCACCATATCATAGGGATAAAAAAACTGCACTAGTGATAGAGCACAAAATATACGATTAAATTTGGAATAAAATGCATATATAATGTGATTTATAAACAAATATTGACACACTATACCCTTCGGGTGTATTAAACTACGGATCTCTCCTCCTTTTGGGGAGATCTAACAGGCCGATACCCTGTCCATAGACAGGTGTTAATATGTTTGGAGGTTTATGAACAGAGACTACTCAGGTACCGGGGATCGGGAAACGCGATGGCTCGCCATGTCCCTACAGTATAATGAATTAGATCGGCGTATTGATGAGTTTGCACAGCAGTGCGGTGCCAGCTGTCCCTGGGGATGCGGCACCTGCTGCACCGCTGATTATGAGCCGGAAGTAACCACCGTGGAGGCTGAGTTCGCCGCCCGGTGGATTATTGATCAGCGGCCCGATCTGGAGCAGCGCTTTGACGGCATAGCCGATCGCGAATACTGTATTTTCTATGATCAAGAGAACCCCTTCCACTGCATGATCTATGCAGCAAGACCGATTATCTGCAGGGGCTTCGGGTTCTCCGGATACCGGGATAAGCACGGCAGCTTTGTCTACCGTCCCTGCCGCCATATGACCCTGACACCCGTCAGCAGCAGCTGTTCGGAGGGGCCCCTGCTGCCGGACTACCAGGTGCAGTACACTCTGGAATACCGGGAAGTGCAGCCCATCTCCGAGGCAATCTTCTCTGCCTGGCAGAAACTGAAGTACTATGACAGCCTGTCAGGAGGGGATGACCAGGATGAGGCTTCATAACGGGCTTGAAGTTGCTGCTCTCCGGTACACACATACATATTGCAAATAGGGGGCACCATGAATTTTCGTTGCACCCTCTATATATTAATGATATTCTGATGCGGTGGAGGATACTATGGCACCAAACAAAAAGGTAACCTGGGGAGTACTGAGTACAGCGAATATCGGACTGAAAAAGGTACTGCCTGCTATGATGCAGGGAAAACTCTGCAGCATCCAGGCAATTGCATCTCGGTCCAGTGAATCAGCCCGTGGGGCTGCAGATGAGCTGGGTATTCCCAGGGCTTACGGTTCGTATGAAGAACTGCTGGAAGATCCTGACATTGAGGCGATCTATAATCCGCTTCCCAATCATATGCATCTGGAGTGGACAAAAAAGAGTATTGCAGCCGGAAAGCACGTGCTCTGCGAGAAGCCCCTGGGGCTCAACCCGGATGAAGTTAAGGAACTTCAGAAGCTGCAGACGAAATCGGGCCTGCTTATCGGGGAGGCCTTTATGGTACTCCATCATCCCCGCTGGAAACGGGTGAAGGAGATGGTGAACTCCGGTGATCTCGGGGAGCTCAAGGTAGTCAGCGGTTTTTTCAGCTTTTTCAACAAGGATGCCAAGGATATCAGGAACAGGGCTGATTGCGGCGGCGGCGGAGTCTACGACATAGGATGCTATCCGACAGTAATAAGCCGTTATCTTTTCGGATCCAATCCTCTACGGGTTGCTGCAATACTGGAATATGACCAGCAGTTTAAGATAGACCGTCTTGCATCGGTGCTTATGGATTTTCCCACTGGTCAGGCGATGTTTACCGTGGGAACCCAGCTGACCCCCTACCAGATGATCCAGGTCTTCGGAACCCAGAAAAAACTTGATATCCCCTGGCCCTTCAATACCCCCAATGACCGGCCGGTTCAGATTCTGAGTCACGTGAATGGCATTCTCGACCCGGATGTAGTGGAGGAGACCTTTGACATCACTGACCACTATATGCTCCAGGGGGATGCCTTTTCCAAGAGCATCCTGGACGGAGTCGGATTTGCAGGCTCAATGGAGAACGCCATGGGCAATGCCCGAACCCTGGATGCAATCTTCCGGGCTGCCAAGTCCAGGAACTGGGAGAAGGTGTAGTTTCATGGAGAGGTGTTTTCCCGATGACTTCCTCTGGGGAGCTGCAACATCCGCATACCAGATAGAAGGGTCTCCTGTCCGCCACGGAGGGGGCCCTTCGGTATGGGATACCTTCTGCACCCTGCCCGGCAGGACCTGGCGCGGGCAGGACGGCTACCACGCCTGCGAACACTACGAGCTCATGGACGAGGATGTGAAGCTCATGAAGGAGATCGGCCTGCGCTCCTACCGATTCTCCATCTCCTGGCCGAGGGTGCTCCCCGAGGGGAGGGGGATGGTGAACCACCAGGGTCTGGATTTTTACAGCAGGCTTGTTGACCGTCTCCTGGAAGCGGGCATTGAACCACTGGTCACCCTCTTTCACTGGGATTATCCCCATGAGCTCTTTCTCTCCGGCGGATGGATGAATCCTGACAGCCCGCTCTGGTTTCGCGACTATACAGCAACTGCAGTGCAGGCGCTGGGAGATCGGGTAAAAAAATGGATAACCCTTAATGAGCCCCAATGCTTTGTGAACGGCCACGGGAACGGGTACCACGCCCCGGGGCTTACCCTCGATGCGGTGAGCATGGTGCGGCTGATCCACCACGTGCTGCTCTCCCATGGAAGGGCAGTCCAGGCGGTCCGGGATGCGGGTGATGCAGAGACTGAAGTTGGCTTTGCACCGGTGGGGATCACCGCAATTCCCCAGGACGGGACGACAGAAGCCCGGGAAGCTGCCTGGCGATATATGGAGACAATCCATGACTTCGAACCCGAAAAGCTGGCTTGGAACAACTCCCTTTGGATGGATCCGGTTCTCACCGGCAGCTATCCCAAGCAGTATTTTGATCACTACGGAAGGTATCTGCCCGATTCCTTCGAGGATGACCTGGGTGTGATCAGTGAACCCACGGATTTTCTCGGGCTCAATATCTACCATGGACAGCAGGTAGATCTTCAGGGCAACGCTGTCGGTGAGGATGCAACCTCCCGAATCGGTGAGCCGATAACCGCATGCAACTGGCCGGTCACCCCCGAAGCACTCTACTGGGGACCGAAATACTTCTTTCAGCGGTACAATAAACCCATCTATATTACCGAGAACGGCATTTCCTGCAGGGACTTCCCTGACAGTAACGGGGTTATTAACGATGTCCAGAGGATTACCTATACCGAAGACTACCTGGCGCAGCTTGCCCGGGGTATCCGTGAGGGGATTCCGGTGAAGGGGTACTACCACTGGTCACTCATGGATAACTTTGAATGGAGCGAGGGATACCGGGAACGCTTCGGCCTGATCTACGTCGACTTCAAGACCCGACGGCGGATTATCAAGGAATCCGGCCGCTGGTACCGTTCAGTAATTTCACAGCGGGGTGCACAGATCACCGGGAAGCTCTAGGGCGGTTTCTTTTATCCAGGCATCCCATGCAAACAGGAGCTTCAGGTACCGCCTCCAGCCTTCCGGGTGAGATCTCCCCGGAGCATCTCATGCAGATGCCGTAGGTTCCCCGGTCGATCCGGTCCAGGGCATTGCCAAACCCCTCCAGCCTGCGCTGCGCGGTCTCCAGCAGGGACTGCTGGATGCCCTGGTTGCTCAGTGCATCCATCCGGGTGAGCCGGCCGAGGGCGCTGCTTGGTGCTATGGGCTGCCGGGCCTCCTCCATGGTCTGCAGGTAGGTCTTTATCTCCTCAATCAGTGAGAGGATCCGCTGTCTGTGTACTTCAAGAGCATCAGGTGTCATAAAGTAATCCTACCAGCATCGCAAAAAATAAGCCAGCTGATTTCTTCGTAATGATCATCACAGATTGCCCAGAAGGCCTATTTTTGGTAGACTTCACCGACAGTGAGGAGGACCCAGCCATGGCTGCATTGCAATACTATTCCACAAACAGGAGAGCACCCCGGTTGAGTTTCGGTGAAGCGCTGCTGCGGGGCCAGGCTCCGGACAGAGGGCTGTACATGCCCGAGAGGATCCCGGTTTTTCGTTCCCATGAACTCGACGAGCTTAAGGCATTGGAATACCATGAGACAGCCTATAGGGTACTCAGCAAGTTCCTTGCCGGAGAGATTCCCGAAGAGACCCTGCGCTCGCTTACCCGTGATGCCTATGATTATCCTGTGGTACTGGAGCATGGAGCCGATCGCCGGTATGTGATGCGCCTGGACCGGGGCCCTACGGCATCCTTCAAGGATTTTGCCGCACGAATGATGGCCCGGCTCATGGATTTCTACCTTGAGAAGCGTGATGACCGGCTTATGATTCTTACAGCCACTTCAGGGGATACCGGCAGCGCTATAGCAAGTGCATTCTACGGACTGGACCATATAGATGTGATCATCCTCTATCCCCGGGATGAAGTGAGTCCCAGTCAGCGCAGGCAGATGACCACCCTTGGGGGAAATGTCCGGGTGATCGCCCTGGACGGCAAGTTCGATGACTGTCAGGCCCTGGTGAAACAGGCATTCGGGGATGAGGAGCTCTCCGGTTTGGGCCTTACATCCGCTAACTCCATTAATATCGGGAGACTGCTTCCCCAGTCGGTGTACTACTGGTACGCCTGGGCACAGCTCAGTGAATCCCGGGAGGATCCCGTGGTCTTTTCCATACCGTCGGGCAATTTCGGGAACATGATGGGAGCCATGATCGCACGTTCCATGGGCCTTCCGGTCAAGCGGATCGTGATATCAACAAATGAGAATGATGAGTTTCCCCTCTTTCACCTCACCGGCGGGTATGAAAAGGTCGTTCCCTCCAGGAACTGCATTTCAAGTGCCATGAACGTCGGCCATCCGAGCAACCTTTCCCGTCTGGTGGACCTCTACGGGGGGCAGATGGATGAACAGGGACTGCTCATCACGTCCCCTGATATGGCCGCCCTGCGCAGGGACATCTACGCATCAGCAGTTAGCGATGAGGTGACCCGGCAGACTATGAAGGAGGCCTGGGATACGCACCGGCTGCTGCTGGAACCCCACGGAGCAGTCGGCTGGAAGGGCCTTCAGGAGTACCGGAGGGACACCGGTGATACCGATTCCCTCCAGGTTGTACTGGAAACTGCCCATCCGGCGAAGTTTCCCGAGCATATCAGGGATATCCTCTCCATAGATCCTGAGGTACCCAAGACCCTCCAGGGGCTGGATCAGCTGGAGGAGCACTATGAGCCCATGCATGCCGAGTATGAGCAGTTCAAGTCCTTCCTTCAGGACTTCTCCAGGGAGGCAGGCAGATGAAGTATCTTGTAATCCTGGCCGACGGCGCAGCGGACTTTCCGATTGAACAACTGGGAGGGAAGACCCCGCTCCAGGCAGCCTGTACTCCCGCCATTGACTCACTCTGTCCGAAGAGCCGAATGGGCCTGCTTGAGACAGTTCCCCCAGAGATGGCCCCGGGCAGTGAGGTAGCCAACATGGCGGTCCTCGGCTATGATGTGCGCCGGGTGTATCAGGGAAGGGGAGTCCTTGAGGCTGCAAGCATGGGGGTAACCCTGAAGGATGATGACCTTGCCATGCGGTGCAACCTCATCTGCTTAGATGAAGAGCAGAGGATCAAGAATCACTCTGCAGGTCATATCTCCACCGAAGAGGCGAGGGTGCTCATCGATGAGCTCAATGAACACATCTCCGGCAGCAAAGGCCGGTTCTATCCCGGAGTCAGCTACCGGCATCTCTTTGTTCTCCCGGGAGGATCGAAGGATATCATCTGCACCCCTCCCCACGACGTGCCCGGAACTGACTACCGGTCGGTGATGGTGAAGGGGGAGAGTCCTGAGGGGGAAAACACTGCCCGGCTGCTCAATAAGATTATTGAACAGTCCAGGCAGGTGCTCAAACGCCACCCGGTCAACTTGAAGCGGATGTCCTCCCGGAAGGATCCGGCTAATGCAGTCTGGTTCTGGTCCCAGGGACACCGCCCGGAGATGCAGACCTTCCAGGAACTCTACGGGAAGAGCGGATCGGTAATCTCGGCGGTGGACCTCATCTTCGGCATCGGCGCCTATGCAGGGCTGGATCCGGTCCATGTGGAGGGAGCTACTGGTCTGTATGATACCAACTACGAAGGAAAGGCCGCAGCGGCCCTGAAGGCCCTGCAGGAGAAGGATTTCGTATTTCTCCATGTGGAGGCTAGTGATGAGGCGGGTCATGAGGGGGATGTGCAGTTGAAGACCAGAACCATCGAATACCTTGATCAGCGGCTGGTTCGTCCGATCCTGGAGGGGATGGGAGGGCTGCCGGACAGACTCTCCATAGCGCTCCTGCCGGACCATCCCACCCCCTGCAGCCTGCGGACCCATGTCCATGATCCTGTGCCGGTGATGATCTACCACCCCGACATGGCCGGGGACGGAATTGAAAGCTATGACGAGGCCTCCGCCGCCCGGGGATCCCTGGGGCGCATGGCGGGAAATGAATTTATGAAACTGTTTTTAGGAGGAACAGCCTGACAGGATACCTGCCGGGCAATACATATGAATATAGCTATTATCGGACTACCGAAATCGGGAAAGACCACCATCTTCAATGCCCTTACCGGGCAGAGCGCCGCCGTCTCAGAGTACGGTTCCCAGCGGGTCGAACCCAACCGGGGCATCGTGAATGTTGAGGACCAGCGGGTAGGGGTGCTCAGCCGGATGTATGAACCCAAACGTACCATCTATGCAACGGTGGACTTCATTGACTTTACGGGACTTGCTTCAGGCGGACAGGGGGAGGTCTTCTCCGGGGAGGCCCTCCAGATGATCAAGAACAGCGATGCCCTTGCGGTGGTGCTGAGGAACTTCTCCGACGACTTGCTGGACCAGAGCTGGGGGGAGAAGGATCCTGTCAACGATGCCGGGCAGGTTCACGGGGAACTGCTGCTCAGCGACCAGATCCTCGCGGAGAAGCGCCTCGAACGTATAGCTGCTGATCTCAAACGGGGGAAGAAGACCCCGGGAATCCAGGCGGAACAGCAGATTATGGAGCGTGCGGTGGCACATCTTGAAGAGGGCAAAAGCATCGCGGATTTGGAGCTTACTTCGGAGGAACAGCGCGTTATCAGCGGGTTCCAGTTCCTTACCGCCAAGCCCCTGTTTCTCATCCTCAATTCCGGGGAGGACAACTACCGCTCCAACGATGAGATGATTACTGAGCTTTCCACCCAGTTTCCCGTGGTGGAGTTTTCAGGAAATTTTGAAATGGAGCTCAGCGCCCTGGATGATGAGGAGTCCCAGCAGGAATTCATGGCTGATTTGGGCATCACTGAATCCGCCCGGATGCGGCTCACCACCTTCGCCTACAATACCCTCGGGTACATGAGTTTCTTTACTGTTGGAAAGGATGAGGTGCGGGCATGGACGGTAC
>SKJE01000104.1 GCA_007116075.1 Spirochaetia bacterium | reverse complement strand
TCTTATCATCTCATCATAGTATAAGAAAAAGTAGACTTACTCGCTGAGCCTGTCAATAAGGTTCATCGTAGTCAGCACCGTTGTGGAAACACTGCCAACCGCATTGATCAGGTCAAGCATATGGTTCCTGAAGGTAATTCCCGTGGGAATCTTAATTTCACGCTGGGCAAAAATTACGTCTCCCGGCTGCAGGGTATTCCTGGCCAGGGTTGTTCCTCCAAAAAACGTTTTCTCCCCATTGACCACCTTGCCATTTACCCGAAGCAGCATAATCCGGTGACTTCTGGTATCAATACTTCCCACATCATTCAGGTAATCACGAACCGTTTTCGTTTCATCATAGGGGACTGCAATACCGCTGTTGATATCCCCCATAACCATGACATACCCGGGAGTCTTGGGAACAAAGATGTAATCCCCATCCTCCAGAAGGATATCGTCAGGGGTATTCCTGATGTGATCAGGCGAATCGATCTCCCTGATGCCCAGAGCAATCCGACCAAAAGCTTCTTCGGACCGTTCGTAGGCAAGGTCAAGGATGGTGCGCTGCTGAACAATCTGGGACTGCAGGGATATCCTGATATCAGCACTAAGCGATTGTCCATCAATTGCCTGTGCCAACTGCTCTATCTGTCGTTCGAGCATTGATGCGGACTGGAGAAACTGCTCTACCTGCTGTTTCCGGACAGAATCCCGCATCACTACCATTCCCCGGGGATACGCCCGATCCTCAAATCCGCCGGCACGTTCCAGGGCATCCGCAAGCCGCATACCGGGAATCAGGGAGAACACCCCCGGTGTTCCCACGTTTCCCAGAACCCTGATACTGCCCTCATCATAGGCTAATTCATCATTTCTGACGATTACTACCTTATCTCCCGGCATCAGTTCAATATTGTGATCCATATCTGCCCGGACCATGAGATCCCGCAGGAGTATCGGATCCATGGTCTCCCCATCTCTTATGATCCGCGCCTGATACATGGCAGGCTGCGCAACATTCCGTTCGGAGAGCACATCCAGAAGGGTGATTCCCTGTCGATATGCAGTTATCCCTCCCTGAATCTCACCGAATACCTGAATCGGAGCTCTCGGAAGGGAACTCTCTTTTCTGTACAGTTCAACAGTATCCATAAAAGTCAAGGTATAGTCAGCAGCATGATCAGGATCAAGGACCTCTGCAGGATTGAACACAATGTACGGATTCTCGTTATCCTGGGGAAAATTTCTCATGATAGTACCATAAGAAAGATCAGTATCGGGACGGACCCGGGCCTTCTCAAGCAACGCAGAGAGCGTTCTTGTTTCATCAAGTGAGTATACCCCCGGATAGAGGACACTGCCCTTCACTGACACCAGATCGGCCCGGGCAGAGGCACCCTGAGCAAAGAGCAGCAGATCCCCGCTCTCCAGGCGGTGATCAAGGAAGGCTTCGGTAAGAGAACTGCCCTCTGACACAATATATCCTTCACCATCACGCCTGAGCAGAGTTCCCCTCTGGCTGGATCCGCTAAGTTTCACCCCTCCGGAAAACTGCAGCAGATCAGCTACCGTTTCACCCTGGGCCAATTCGTAAATAGCTGGGCGCACCACTTCCCCTCCAGCCGCGGCCACACTCCCCACCGGAGGAACCATAACAATATCCCCCTCCTGGATACGGGGCAATGCACCTCTGCCGAAGAGAAAAAGGTCATACAGGTCCACAGGAATAACCGTCCCGTCCCGCCGAATCAGCCTGATGTCACGAAGGGACCCGTCCTTTGTGATCCCGCCTGCCTCACTGAGAATATCCAGCACGGACCAGATGCTTGTAGCTTGCACAACCCCCGGGGAGGCGACAAAACCGCTGACAAAGATCGGAATCTGGCGCACCTCCGCCGGTACAATATCGATTTCAAAATTCCTGAATCGCCTTCTCAGCTGCTCTGTAATCACCTCACGAACTCGATCAATCGTACTTCCCCAGACAGATATCCTGCCCACTGGTGGGAAGAAGAGCCTACCGTCCTGCGCAACGGGAATTTCATAGGAGTTCTCCAGTTCACCAAATTCCACTGGTTCACCCCAGACATATATTCTGAGCACATCCCCCGGTCCTACAACATAAGAACTATCTATCGGTCCGGTTACCGAAGGAGCCCAACGTCCAAAATAGTCATATCCGAACTGATTCAGGTTATCGGCCTGCTCAATACCAATATCTCGATATGCACTCTCAATGGAACTCTGGGACACCATGGATTCCGCAGAATCTACGGAGTACAGCACAGCAACTGTAAAGAGAAACAAAAGGATAGCACTGATCTTTTTTCTTTTCATGATTCCAGAATTGTAACTCATATGAATTACACTATCAATAGAAATAATATCCGTACTGATGAGATGAGTACCCAGAAATGGGTATGAATTTCATGTTTTATTTGTTCGTTCATCATGTTATACTCAACGCAGAGTAGATATGTACAACATTGTTTCTTACGGCACCACTGCTTCTACAGAACTCATGATACACCGGATCCTTCCTAACTGTGTACATCATACTGCACAGTCACTTGCCCATGCCATAGCTCTGTCACAGGAAGTAAAAGCTCCAGTCATTATTATTGAGCTGGAACACCCGGATGAACAGCTCATGCAACTGCCGGCGAATGTCCAGGGAGCTGATATCGTGATCCTTTCACCTCCTTTACACATTAGTCAGGTGATGGATCTTTCAAGGCTCTGTGCCCACCGATATGTGCCCCTTCCACTGGAAAAACATTCGTTAAAAAAGGCTGTGATGCCTCTGATCCATCGAATGAGGAGGCAGACATCTGCTTCCGGATTTATTGGAACCAGTCAGGCTTCCCGGAATATTAGAAAACTGATTTCTCTATATGCCCGGACTGATGAACCGGTCCTCATCACCGGCGAGACGGGAACAGGAAAGGAGGTAGCCGCACAAATGCTGCATCAGCTCTCTTCACCGCAGCATCCCTGCCTTCCTCTGAACTGCTCTTCCCTCTCTGCTTCTCTTGTGGAAAGTTCACTATTTGGTCATGCCAAGGGAGCATTCACCGATGCATTCAGGGACAACCAGGGTTTTTTTGAATCTGCCGGTGAGGGAACGCTTTTTTTAGATGAAGTGGGAGATCTTCACCAATCCGTACAGCCGAAGCTGCTCCGTGCACTTGAAAACCGGAAGATTTACCGGGTGGGAGATAGTACTCCAATAACTGTATCCGCCAGGATCATTGCTGCAGCCCAGGATAATCTGTTTGAACGAGTACAATCCGGTGCCTTTCGACGGGATCTCTACTACCGTGTAAGCACCCTTCGCATCTCAATTCCCCCGCTACGTCAGCGGCGGGAGGATATTCTTCCGCTCATCAGGTGCCTCCTTCTTCCCTTTCCATATATGGAACTCTCATCCCAGGCAATCGACCTACTTACAGCATATCATTGGCCGGGGAATGTCAGGGAGCTGATCAATATCCTGACACGGATCCGGGTGTTGTACCCTCCCGGCCGTCAGGGGCAGCCCGTAACAGAGGCTCAAGTCAGCAGTATTTTGGATGACAGGCAGGAAGGTATGTTATGATGCCCATAGACATAAACTGGGTTGGCCCCGCAGCTCCTTTGATCCCCTTGGAAGAAACTTTAGCGAGAGAAACCCCCTACTTACGATTTCACTTTTCCCGGGTTCCCGCTCACGTCTATACAGCAGACCTCATAATTGCCGATGAACGTTCATACCAGCAATTCTGCCAGGATCTGCAGGATCACTTGTCGCCCCCCTGCATGATCATCGGAGCGTCACCCCAGGTATTTCTCAATACTCTTGACGGTGGATGCTGTGATATCCTGACCCTGCCGCTGTGCAGACAAGAACTGATCTATCGGATATTGAAGCATGCCAGAAACTGTTCTTTCTTTATTGAGAACAGCCTTGTCAGGTTCTCCAATGACCGCTTGTACGGAAACTGCGGTTCAGTGGAGCTTTCATATATTGAATACCAGATTCTGAGACTCTTCACGATACGCCCAGGAAGGGTGATCAGCAGAGATCTCATCACTCACTATACTGGAGTACAGGCAGCTGCATACTCCCGATCTATCGACGTCCATGTGTCCCATCTGAGAAAAAAAATTATTCATGCCGCCGGCATCACGTCAGGGTATAACCCGATAAAGTGTATCAGGGGAAAGGGTTATCGAATAGATAAAAAGCCTGTGGATAACTTGTTGAAAACTTCGGGGAGCCAATGCTGAAATTTCCAAGGATAGTCTGGCCCTGTATTTTTTTTTACATCTGTTAAGTAGAATATAATTAATATCTTTATATGTATGCATTTATATAGGCACACAGCAGGGTACAAATGTAGTGTCAATAAAAAATGCGTCATGATGGTAAAAATACTCAATTTTGTACAACAGGACATCTTGTGGATAACTTGTGTATAAGTTACTGCAACGTTTGTTTAGCCTCTCCGAATATGTGCTCCCAGAGACTGCAGTTTTTCAAAGATTTGCTCATACCCACGCTCTATCTGGTAGATATTCTGGATTTCGCTTTCACCTTCAGCACAGAGTGCGGCTATCATCAGCGCCATCCCTGCACGAACATCCGGAGAAGCCATGACCTGTCCGTGAAGTCGACTCGGTCCGGTCACCACAGCCCGATGGGGATCGCATATGATAATACGGGCTCCCATTTTGATGAGAGTATCCAAGTAGAACAGCCGGGACTCAAACATCTTCTCATGAATCAGCACAGTTCCCCGATACTGGGTAGCCG
The DNA here is from genome assembly GCA_007116075.1 of Spirochaetia bacterium. Lineage (GTDB taxonomy): Bacteria > Spirochaetota > Spirochaetia > PWKH01 > PWKH01 > PWKH01. The sequence goes on along the minus strand of SKJE01000104.1, from coordinate 20,278 downwards.
TCACGGTCATAATACTTAAGAGATCCGTTGGAAACCCAGGCCAGGGCGCATCATCAATCTTCGGAATATGTCCCCCTACTCCGGGAGGAATATCCCTAGATCCACCATCGCTTATGGTTAGTTCATCGCCTGCCAAGCTCCAGGGGATGCCGAGCTTCCTGCACCCTCCCTGAATGATCCGAAGATGCTGTTTTTCCACCCCCTGGATGGTTATATTCCCTCCGACAGCAGCGGCCAAACCGATATAAGAGCCAACTTCCATATAGTCCACACCTATGGTGTATGAACAGCCACCAAGCTCACTGCTTCCTGTCACCGTAAGCAGATTCGATCCGATTCCTTCTATTCGAGCTCCCATCAAAACCAGCATGCGGCAGAGGTCTTGAACATGGGGCTCCGCTGCCGCATTGCTGATTACCGAAGTACCCCTGCACGCTGCAGCCAGCATTAATGCGTTTTCCGTTGCGGTCACCGAAGACTCATCAAGCAGCAGGTCCGCCGGCAGCAGCTTCGGAAGGGTGATACTGATATTCCCGTCATCCCCAATTTCAGCCCTGCCCCCAAATGCATGATATACCTGGAAATGGGTATCCAGGCGGCGGTGCCCGATCACATCGCCGCCTGGAGGAGGAAGGATGATCCTGCCATGAGCTACAAGAACCGGCGCAGAAAAGAGGATTGAAGCACGAATTGCCTGGGCAAGATGCCCGGGAATATCCCGGGATAGGATTTTGGGGGTAATAACTGCTATACCAGGAGCTGGTCTGGTTATGGCTGCGCCAAGATCGCGGGCAATATCCAGCATAACTGATACATCCTGGATATCGGGGATTCTGTGGAGCTCGACAGGTTCTCCTGTCAGAAGAGCTGCAGCAATGCAGGGTAGGGCTGCATTTTTATTCCCTCCGGCGCGTACCTTCCCCTTTAACGGTTGTCCTCCGGTAATCAGGTACCTATCCATAGCGTCTCCTCTGCCCGTCACTTTCACGGTAGGGATTCCGCTTGTGTTTCATATAGCGTCTGTAGACCTCACAGGCTTTATAATACCCATCCAAGCCGTAAAACGCGGACGAAACATCACAGCGGTATACCTCCAGGAGATCGGGAAATCCCGGATTGTCCATTACCCGCTCAGTCCGATAGACCGGAAGTCTAGATATGAGCGATGGAATCATGTGCTCACGCACCAAAAACACTACCTGCTCAATAACTGATTCACTGAACTCCAGGTTGTGGAGAAATCTTCTGCCCCTGGCCGCTCCGATCTGGGCATGCCGGTCAAAGCGGTTTTTTCCTGAAGGGGATGCAAAAGCCTTTCCACAGTCATGAAGCAGCAGTGCAAGAAATACCGCCAGATCCGTCTGCTTAAGATGGGAGAAGGTCTCCAGGGTATGATTCCACACATCTCCCTCAGGATGGAAATCCTTATCCTGTTCAACCCCCTTCATAGCTGCAATGAGCGGCCAATGGGTGTCTATGAAACCGCAGCGGTCCAGTACCTTGAATCCTGCTGCCGGCTCACGGGATGAGCAGAGTCTCCTGATGAGTAACTGCTGTTCCATCGGGGCCATCAGGGGTGCCTGCATCCCCACGAGAAGACTGAGACGTTCCGTTCCCGCTTCGTCAACTATAAATCCATATCGGGAGACCAGCACCGCCGCATCTGCTGCAATAGCCCAGGGGCTGTACGCGTCCCATTCCGTGAAATCGGGAATTTCAAGGATGCCGGGTTTCCTGAGATCAGGGTATATTCCCAGGGGATCCTGGTAAGCCCTCCTGGTAAAATCAAACCAGAACGAGGTATGACGAAGTCTGCCGACAGGAACATCTCCCTGCTCAAGCGTTTGTATGAGATACCGGGTGTTGGTATTTCTTACTTCAACCATGATATCGGCTTCTCCGATGGAGGGAAAACTGACTTCATCAAAGAGCGAAGAAATCCCTACAAGATCCGCCTCTGCGGCTAGAGAGAAGATCCCCGCCGATTCGAGTCCATAATATTTATCCAGAGCTGAAAACCCTGTCATATAGGACCGGTACCCTTGGTCTATAAGCCGCTGGGCAACATCCATATCAACCCCTTATAGCTAAGAAATGACGGTTGCTGGTCAAGGGAATTTCCGATAGTATTTCCCCATGAGGCATCGCACCCTTCAGATATCCACAATTGTACTTGTAATTGTTATTCTTATCCAGAGCATTTCCCTTGCAGCATCGGACCTTGATGATGCGAAAAAACTGATCCAGCCTGAGCTTGAACAGTTCTACCGGGGGTTATACAACGGTGAACCTGTTTCCCTGGTATCCGATTACCGCACAGCCCTTTTTACAGCCATTGACCAGGCGCCGATGAGTGCCTATTCCCATAAGTTTCTCATCGCAAAAATAGATATGCTCTATGGGAAGCACTTTGTCCTTGAGGAACGACGATGGTACGACCCTTCCTATGGTGAGGTTTTTCTCAGGAAAGCCAGAGAACACATCGAAAACATCCTTGACGAATATCCCACCCCCGAAGCCTATGCCCTGGCCTCGGAGGTGAGGGGATCGCTTTTTCTCCTGAGACCGGCACGTTCCATTCTGACCCACGGAACGGCTGCACGAAGTCTCTCTAAAAAGGCGCATGAGGCCGATCCAAACCACATAGACGTACTTGTGCTTCGGGCAAATGAAGCCCTCTATACCCCCAGGTTCTACGGAGGAGATCCCGCCCTCGCTTTGGAGCTGTTTACCAAGGCCCTGCAGCTGTTTCAGGAACATGTCCAGTCCGGAGGGTATCGGGATCCGGTGCTGCAGTTCACCATATATTCCGGTACCGGACTCACCATTCGGGAATTGGGAAACGAAGATCTTGCCCGGCAATGGCTGGAGAGCTCACTTACAATCTACCCCAGAAACCCCTATATTAAAGAGGAAATAGGACATTAAAACAGGGCTTCATCTTTACCCCGCCTTGACCAGACCCTGCATCTGGTATAGCCTTCTTCACACTATGCTGGGTACTTTCATTTTCTACATCTACTGCATATTCGGCCTCTATGTGTTCTTCCTGGCTATGCAGAATACCAGGACCATGAGGGACCACAGTTTCCCCCCTGAATCTCATTCCCAGCAGTTTGTATCGGTTATGATTCCAGCCCGGAATGAGGCCTCCTGCATCGCGGCTTGTCTGGACTCACTCCTGCAGCAGACCTATGAACACTATGAGATTCTTGTAATTGACGACCATTCGAATGACAGTACGTGGGATATCATCTCCTGGTATGCAGAACAGCATGATTGTATCCATGCATTCCAGTGTACACATCTGCCCGAGAACTGGCAGGGAAAGAACCATGCCCTGCACCAGCTGGTACAGCATGCCCGGGGTAGTCTCTATCTTTTCACCGATGCCGATACGATCCATGCCCGCGAAAGTGTCGCCTTTGGAGTGACAAATCTTAAAAAAAACAATATCGATTTCTTCTCAGGATTTCCCCAGCAGACGCTGCAAAGCATACCTGTCCAGCTGATAGTATCACTCATGCACTTTTCAACATCCTTTCTATTTCCCCTGTTTCTCCAGTACCGATCACGAAATCCGCTCTTCGGACTGGCAATTGGTCAGTATATTTTCATGACCCGTGATGCATACCAATCCTCAGGAGGGCATGAGCAGATAAAAAGTGCTATCACCGATGATATTCACCTGGCCCGGGAAGTAATTAAGCATGGGTTCCGTCAGGGATTCCTTGATATAAGGGACATTGTTTCCTGCACAATGTATTCGGATACCCGTTCGGCATTCAACGGCATCACCAGAAGCATCGTGGATTTCTTTGACAAACGGGTGGGACTGATTATTGCATGCACCTTGCTGTTAACAGCATTTCTCATTATACCCTCATTACTTTTTTTCTATTTCCTATTCGCCGGGATTGTAGTCCTTCCGGTGTTCATCGGGTATCTTGCTATTGCAATTGCCTGGGCAACGATTGTAATCTATCACCGTTACTCGGTCATTACAGCACTGTTCACCGTGGTGTCCTTGATATTGCCGGCCACGATGATGATATACGGAGTTATCCGGATACTCTCGAAGAGAGGAATTATATGGAAAGATCGTCCCGTACTCTAGAATCATCATTCATCATCCCGACATCCCGATGGTTCAAAGTATGCTCCTGGATATGCTACTATGGTGTACTGGGCTTACTGAACATCACATTCCGGGTGCTGTTCTCCATGAGGGTAAAGGGAAAAGAGCACCTACGGGGAATCAATCATGCAGTAACCATATCTAATCATTGCCTCTACCTTGATCCAGCCTTTGCCGCCTACAGTGTCGGGGTACGCAGACTTTTTTTCTCCGGTCTTGAGCAGACCTTTGTGGAAAGCAGGAAACCCTTTGAACTGCTGATTCGACTGCTTGGGGGGTTTCCTATACCCAGACGATCACCCTGGAGTATACTTGAGCCGATCCAGCAGCTTGTAAAACAGAGAAAAAGAACCCTCATACATTTTTTCCCGGAAGGTAAAATGACCTACCGGAACCAGAAACTGAAGACCTTCAAGGTTGGAGGATTTCTTCTTTCAGATATGCTGCATGTCCCGGTTATTCCAATGGTTACCATTATTACTCCGAGATCGTGGTGGTGCAATCGGCTTACTATTGAGATTCTTCCGCCTATCTACCTTGATATCCCCGAAGGGCAGGCAGAAAAAAAAGCGGCCCTGAAGGCCGCCGCAGAATCCGCCCGCCAACAGATGCAGCAGGTAATCGATTCCTACCATGCTGCATCTTCATCGACGTAGCTATCATTCAATAATCTGCTTCAGTTGTTCGCATCGGTCAGTCTGTTCCCAGGGGAAATGGTCCCGCCCGAAATGACCGTAGACGGCTGTCTGCTGGAATATCGGATTGAGCAGGCGCAGGTCCCTGATAATTCCTCCCGGAGTAAGATCAAATTCCCGCATCACCAGTTCAGAAATCAAATAATCGGCAACAACCCCGGTCTTAAACGTATCCACCATAACCGATACCGGCTCCGGGACTCCGATTGCATAGGCCAGCTGCACTTCACAGCGACTGCACAGCCCCGCAGCCACCACATTTTTTGCAATATAGCGGGCTATATAAGCTCCCGAACGGTCGACCTTTGAGGGATCCTTTCCGCTGAAGGCCCCGCCTCCGTGGCGTCCCATACCTCCATAGGTATCTACAATAATCTTTCTCCCGGTAAGGCCTGTATCACCCTGTGGTCCGCCTACGACAAACCTTCCCGTCGGATTAATATGGTAAGCGGTCTGTTCATCTAGGAGTCCGGTGGGTTCAAGTACCGGATTAATCACGTCTCTCTTCAATACTTCGATGAGCTCCTCCCTGGATATATCGGGACCATGCTGCTGAGAGAGAACCACCGCATGGATCCGCTTTGGTACTCCCTGTTCATATTCTATGGTTACCTGGCTTTTTGCATCCGGTCGCATCCAGGGAATGTCGCCGCTTTTTCTGACCTTGGCCGCCTGCTGCATGAGCCGATGGCTGTACATCAGAGGGGCAGGCATAAGTTCGGGAGTCTCGCTGCAGGCAAATCCAAACATCATTCCCTGGTCTCCCGCTCCAAGTACTTTGTGATGGGCTTCATCAGCATTTACGCCCATGGCAATATCAGGTGACTGCTGGTCGATAGTACTCAGCACCGCCATAGACTCATAGTCAAGACCGAAGCTGGGATCAGTATACCCGATATCCCTGACAACCTTGCGCACCAGTTCCTGGATTGGAACGTATGTCTGTGTGGTGATCTCGCCGCCTACCAACACCATACCCGTAGTGGCAAAGGTCTCACAAGCTACCCGGGAACCGGGATCATCTACTATGCAAGCATCAAGTACTGCATCTGATATCTGATCACACAACTTATCAGGATGTCCTTCACTCACCGATTCTGATGTAAACAGGTAGGACTGTTCCTTACTCATGTATGCTTCCTCCGCATGTTAAAAATTTTTCTTCTCTATTCGCAGCAGTCCCTTCTGGGTAAGTACTGCGTCATACCAGAACACCCGTTTATGGGTCTGTCTAGTATCGGACAATTCAATAAACACATCACAGTGATAGACCTTATGCCCTGTAATCTGAGCCAAATTGCCCTCAGTATCGATTTTACAGATACTTTTCTGGGGATTATCCATCAACTCAAGAAACTGGTCGAGAGACAATCTGATAATCTCGGTTATGGAATTAACCCTGGTGTGTTCACTGAGCAGTTTTTCACTTTTCAGGCGCATACTTTTCCTGTACCATATTACGTTTCCCTCAGGCTGGGTCCTGCTGAGATGGCTCTGTCTCTGGTCCAGGACTTGGCTGATTTCCGGCGGCAGGTCTCCTTCCCTGATAAACTTTACCAGGCTTCGCGTAATTCCCACAGTACGCTTGCTGCGCTGGTCAACCAGTTTTTCTGACCGGTCTGCAATAAGTTTGGGCATAATCCTCAAGAGCATTCCCCGAAGGATCTCCTTTATGCGATCCTTGAGGATATAAGAAACCACGATCACCAATGCCCAGGGAAGGGAATAAATATGAAACCAGGTGTCCGCAAAGAAGGTAAGCAGGACAGCGATACTCATGGCTATCGCAGCTGCAGTTCCCGCCAGTACATGGGAGATACCCTTATCCATCTTGGAATCCTGATTAGTCAAATAGAGCACACTTTGGGACCACTTCTTAAGAAGACTCTCCCGCTCCAGCCCCTGCTCCCGGGCTTCTGCATGAGTATCGATCGATGCTGAAGGGTACTGTTTCCGGGACCGATACTCCTTCTCCCGTTGTACAATTTCCACCAACCTCGGCTGGAGACCACGATACTCCTCAAAACGGTCGGTTACCTTCCAGTAATACAGCATAATCCGTTCGGTAATAAGACTTACCGATTCATCGGTCCAGTTAAATGCCCGGGTAAGCTCCGGAGTCATCTTAGGGTGACGGCATTTCTTGAGCAGCTTGCGGTACACCCGATGGAATTCAAGGATATCGTCCAGGGCATCCCCAAGGTTGTTACGCAGTTCCTGTTTTTCCTCCAGCTTCCAGAGCACATTACGCTTCCAGTTTCTGGAGGTATACTTCACCTGGGTACTGAAGTAATTACTGAGGCTCCTTATCTCGTAGAGCAGCTCCTGCTGTTCAGCTTCGTTCAGCGGCTCCGGATTCTGGAGTATTTTTCTGATCCGTGCAATCGGGCTCGTACTTGCCGTAGAGGACACAAGATCTCGAAGAGGAATCTCATTGATGGTATACCGTGTATTTGCCTTCATATCACGGTAGAAGTCCTCCCGTTTGTATCGCTGCCCGTCCAGCCCAAGCTGATGAGGAGTGATGAGATAGAGATTCATTTCATACCGGGATATCGATTCATTACGGAGAGGATACCGTGTTTTTATTTCGATCTGATGGTTGCCATGGGAACGCAGTTCCGCACGGCTGAACGTATGTTGTTTCTTCATATAAAAAAAGGGGCCTCCGAATACCCGGATAACCCCCCATATTCTTACTCATCCAGGTCTCAGGAACGTGGGTTTTTCCCTCTATTTCCAGCTCCGCGAAAAGATATCCGAACCTGCTTATACAGTCCGTCTCCTTCACTTTTCGTCTCAATGTCAAGAATATCATTGAGTGCAGAATGAATCAATCTCCTTTCAAAGGGGTTCATCGGTTCCAGGAGCTTGCTCTTTCGGCTTTTCTTCACCTGTTCAGCGGTCTTATAGGCCAGCCTGATCAGCTGTTCCTCATGACGGATACGATAATTCTCAGCATCAACAACCACTCGTTTAGATCCCTCCAGCATACCTGCATATACATTGACCAGCAGCTGCAGCGCATCAAGGTTTTTCCCTTTTTTGCCGATAATGATGGCTGAATGATCAGATATGATATTCACACCAATTTTCTGTTCCCGCCGGTAAACTACCTGCACTTCGCCGAGATACCCCATTTTTTCGAGGATCGTTTCCAAGTAGTCAATCACCTTCTGCTCGAATCCGGAAGTATCACTTTGCTCTGCCTGATGGATCTTCGGTTCCGGAGTTACCCGATCACCATGGACATGAACCCGTATCTTTACATTCCCTTTACGAAAAAGTCCCCACTTTCCGGAATCCAGAATCTCTACGTCAAATTCATCCCGGTCAAGCTGCAGAACTTCCACGGCCTTATTGACAGCTTCCTGCTCATTTCGGCCTTCAAATTCCTGTGTCATATTTTCACACTCCTTAGCGAGTCATTTCTTCTTTGAGATGCAGGCTATTTTTTCCTGCGGGTACTCTTTTTCGGCCCCTGAATCTTCTTTGCCGATCCATTTTGTTTTTTCTGTACCGGAGTGATCTTCGGTCCCTGCTTCAGGTCCTCTTCAACCTGGTGAAGTTTTCGCTGGTTGGCGTACTTCTGCTGTGCCATTGTCAGCACGTTCATGACGGTCCAGTACAACAGCAGCCCGGAGGGTGCATTATAGAGGACGAAAAAGAGAATAAAGGGCATACCGACGGTCATAAACTTCATATTCGGCTGTGCTGCTGCTGCTGATGATGACTGGGTCATCTTAAAGGAGAAGACCATGGTCAACAGATAGATAATCGGCAGCAGCCTGATTGCATCGATTCCAACCAGGGGTATGGAAAAGGGAAGCTGTGCGATTGTATCGGGAGACGACAGGTCAGAGATCCATCCGGGAATGAATACAGCACCCCGAAGTTCAAAGTACTTATTCAGCAGACCGTAGAGTGCTATAAAGATGGGAAACTGCAGCAGCATCGGCAGACAACCCATACCGAGGGGGTTAATCCCCTCCTCTTTATAGAGTGCTGCCATAGCCTGGTTCATCTTCTGGGAATCGTCCTTGTATTTTGTCTTGATCTCCTGCATCTTCGGATTCAGTGTCTGCATCTTCGCAGTCGACTGAAGACTTTTCTTCGTCAGGGGATAGAGCAGCACCTTGATAAGAATCGTAAGCAGGATGATGGCTATACCGTAGTTCGGAACAATCCTGTAGAACATATCAAGGACAACCTTCAGAATATTCTCAAGCCATCCGAACCAGGAACTTGCATCCATAGCTTGCTCCAGATTCAAGTCCCGTAGACCCCACTCGTTATCGGTGGTCCTATTGTATATAGACATGGTGCGCTGCTGCTGTGGTCCGATGTAGAATCGGAAGACATCATGTGTGTCACTTGACCGCAGTGCAGGGCGGGTATACATAATCTTTGAGGTCTGGGGAATACCCGGTTTTTCACCCTCAATCAGGGTAGTCCGGTAGCGGGTGGCATCGGGAATACCAATAACAGTAAAATATTTTCCCGCAAGGGAGGTCCAGGCAAGAAAGTCATCAGTGGTATGGACACTGTTTCTCATCCTTACGGTATCTTTGCTTCCCCCTGCGTAGGTATAGAACCGCCGATACTCATACCGGTTGTCCAGGGCCTGAAATTCCGGACCGATCTGGGGTTCAAACCCGATTGTATAGGCAAAGCCGTTGAAATCTAGGGGGGGAACCGCCCGGGAGCTCCCGGTAATCCTTACTGAAGTTTCGAAGAGATAATCATCTGGTTTAAAGGTAAACCGTTTAGTTATGGTGAAATAATTGGGATCAATTTCGTCTTCATCATTGATATAACTGAAGTCTCGGTAGAATTCAACAGTGAGATTATCAATCCGCCGCAGGTGGAACATATCATTAATGGGATCACTGAACTGTTCTCCCAAATACAGATAAAATGCACCCTGGTCCTCAGAGGCAGAAAAAATTGCCTCAACGGGCACACCGTCATCACGATGTTCCAGCAGCTGCAGACTGTTCAGGATAGCGCCCCGGTTTGAAAATTGTGCACCAAACACACCATTTTCAATCCGGATCTCTTGATGACTTGGATCATCACCAAGGGCAACCAGGTTAAAATGATCAAGACTGCCCGGCATATAGCTGGGTACAGCAGGAACATCTTCCTCTTCTTCCTGCACAACAGGTGCCGGTTCAGGGGAAGCTTGAACCGGGTCAGGGGGAAAGAAAACAGCCTGAAGGGTAAACCCTACGGTTATCACAATTGCAGAGAGTACTACAGCCAATATGGTATTACGTTCCATGTATCAATCTCCTTGGTTGATGGAGGAGCGAAATGAATCTTTAAGGAGATCGCTGACATACAACATATCACTGCTGCTGGAAATTAAAGACTATCCCTTCTTTTAGTGCATATCCTGTTGTTGATACAGTCCTGCACGCTTGAGAAGGGAAATAATCTGCTGTTTTCGCATCGAATAGTCATAGTCCATACCCGGATAGATCAAAAATACCATATCAAATCCTGTCCGGAGCAAGGGTTTTTCCTGACGAACAATCTCTTTCACATGGCGACGTACTCTATTGCGGTCCACTGCCCGCTTAAACCCGCGGGCAGGGATACAAACGAATCGGTTCCACTGGTAGGAATTGGAAATACAGAACAGCTTTGCTCCATTACAGGAGACCGATTGTCTCCTTGAAAATACTCGGTTTATGTCAGACGATCTTGTTAAACGCTCGCTTCTAGTAAGACTTTTTTTCATCAGAAACGGACAGCTTCGCTCTCCCCTTCCTTCTCCTTCTGGCCAGCACCTGTCGTCCTGCTTTTGTTTTCATTCTGGCCCGGAAACCAAGTTTTCTGTTTCTCTTCACTCTGCTCGGTTGGTATGTTCTTTTCATGGAAGAAAATCTCCTTATATAAACGCTATCAAGCGGATTATCTCAGTTCTGCTATTACAGACCCTCGGTGAGCAAGTATATAGATTCACTACTGTTTATGTCAACCCGAGAAGGAAGTCCTGAATAGTGCACACACTGCTGACGAACTATGCAAAATATACTCATAGAGGGCTGCACATTTATCACACATGGACACCACTGCACTTTCAAGATATTTCGGCGGAGTCTTTGTCTTAGGATACATATGTGTAAGGATTATATCCTCTTCCCGATGGTTCACATCAAAGTGCACCCGGGCATTATCCAAAGCTATATGGGGATGCTCCTTCCCATGAAGAGCTCTTGAAACATCATTTTCTTTTCGCTCCCTCCAGTCATAGAGAAAAAAGTCATGAAACAGTCCGCCCCTGGCGGCTGAACGATAATCCAGGCAGAACACTTTTGAAATACAATATGAAAGATACGCCACCCGATTGACATGATCATAGATATGAAGCCTGTGATGTCGGTACAGCTTCAGTTTATTAAACTCCCCATGATCCAGGATATCACTTACAAGAAGATTAAATTCTCCCTTTGTTGGGCGAAGTGGAGCTAATGCTATACTTTCAGAACGTACCATCATGTAATGCACGTGGACCGCCGACAGCAGGATAAGCAGCAGCGATATAACAGCCGATGTATCCCAGTGAAGTGTATCAATCACCGGCATGGTGTATACTGATTTGATTACATAGATCAGGAAAAGACCGCCCGATATTGTAAAAAGCTTTTCAAGATGAAGACGGTTCCAATTACCGAAAAAGCTAGGTATATGTGAAATATACAGATTAGTACTCCTTACTCTGTTTGGGAAAAGTTACTGAATATCTGTTACCTGGTCAAGAGTTATCTGGTAACAACCCGGAGTGTTTTTATATCGAGTTCAGGATATTCGTGGCGAATTCTAGCAATAATTCTTTTCTTGTTCATCAAAACCATATGGGCCCATCCCGGATGATCCGACTCGATGATCACCTGACTACCCTCTATTTCCCTGATGCTAGTATGGGCAGCTATATCTGTCCCGGCAATCTGTTCCCAGGAGCGGAACAATGAAACAACATGTTCCTTTGATTCAACATCGAGATCAGAAAAGAGCTGCTGGATCAGTTCCGAAGCCTTTTTCATTGGTATGCATTTCCCTTCGAGACAGTATAGTTCAGTACATCACTAAACTGCTGTTCATGTCCATACACTTCTTCAGGAAGAAAGGTACATACAGCCTGTTCATATCCCGATAGTTCCTGAATGAATCGCTGCCGTTTACCATGATCAAGCTCCAAAAGGACATCATCAAGAAGAAGCACCGGAAGTCTCCCGGTTTTATTCTTATAGTACGTAGCCTGGGCAGCTCTGAGGGCCAGTGATATAAGTCTCAGCTGCCCGGTAGATGCTGTCTGGGAAAAATCAGCACTGCCCTTTTTACAGATAAAACGGTCCCGGTGGGGTCCGCTTGTGGTAGTGAGAAAGCGCAAGTCCCGGGAAAGGGTATCTGAAAGCTTTTTCTTTACCTCATCACGGGTAGCCGTACTACCCCAGGAAGGACGATAGTCCATTATCGGCGGATCATCCATTCCTGAAACCCGGGAAAACAGTTCTGGAAACAGTTTATTAAATTCCTCGGCTGTCTTTGACCGCTGCTGCTGAATCGTAATACCAATGTGCGCAAGCTGTTCATCGTAAGTAGGCATTAGGGATAACCGCTGATCTTTCAGTGCCTGATTACGCTGTTTAAGTATGCGGTGATATCGTCGAAGATCATATAAAAAAAGGGGGTCATGGAGGCACATGGTCTGGTCAAAAAAACGCCGCTTTTCCTGGGGAGCTCCCTTCACAAAAGCAATATCTTCATGGGTAAATACGATACAGGGAAACCTGTTCATAAGTTCCATTCTGTCGCTGATTTCTTTTTTATCTATGTTCATGGAAATGCTGCCCTGCTGCAGCAGGGCTTCCACAGTATGTACAGCATCCTGTTCCTGTATCCGAACCGTTATTTTTGCACGTTCCTTACCGAACCCAATTAACTGGGAAGTTCTGCGGGTTCTAAAAGATGATCCGTAACAGGATAGATAGAGCGATTCAAGCAGATTTGTCTTACCCTGGCCATTTTCCCCGATAAAGATAACGTGTCGTGCATCCAAATTCATAGACACATCATCAATATTTCTGAATCCGGAAATGGTGAGGGATAGAAATTTCATCTTCCTCAGCCTCATCAGCTCATGGGCATAATGACATGAAAAAAGTCCTTCTCTGGGTCCGGCCGCAATGTGACTGCCTTTCCCGCATCCTGAAAGGCCAGTACAACACGATCACTGTTTATAACCCTCATAGGATTCATCAGATACTGACAGTTCATCACCATCCTAATGGGTTCCCCGTTGTACTCGCAGGTTAACTGCTCCTTTGCAGCACCAAGATCTTGTTCCTCTGAAGAGAGTATCAACGAATCACCTTCTATATCGATAAGCAATCTTCTTGACTTCTGATCAACCAGAAGAGATACACGTTTCAATGCTTCCATAAATTCCTTTGATGCTATTGAACACATCTTGGACTGATTCATAGGAATAACCCGTTTATAGTTTGGGTATTTTCCTTCTATCAGCGTAGAAGAGAGATGATGTGAATCAAAATCAGCAAATATATGGGTATCACTTACGGCAATATCAACAGATCCCTCTCTGGATGAGGTTTTTTTTATCAAATTGAGAAACTTCGGAGGAATAATAACCGGTTCAAAAAAGGGAACCTCCGATGAAAGATTACGTTCTATATAGGATAGTTTTCTCCCGTCGGTAGAAACCATAATCAGGCTATTCTGACCAGGTTCCATATAGACACCGTTCATGTAAAACCGGGTTTCATCATCAGAAACAGAAATAATAGTCTGCTCAATCATCTCAGAAAAATCCTGAGCTCCAATTGTCAGTGTTTTTTCATCAAATGTTGTAAATGAAGGATAGTCCTGGGGTGGTATGCAGCGCAGTTTAAAATTAATACGCTCCTTTTTCCGGGATATCACCAGCCTGTTTTCAATGAGTTCAAAATCGATATCACCCTCTGGAAAAGACCTCAGGACATTTAGGAATTTATCACATGTAACAGTAGTACTGCCAGGAATTTCTGTATCAATTGGTATCTGGGTCTGAAAGCTTACCTTCAAGTCAGTAGCCTGAATTCTCAAAGTATTATCAGACGCTTCAATCAGTACATTTGAAAGAATTGAAATCATATTACTGCCACTGATAATATCATGAGCTATAAGAATTTCTCTTTGCAGTATATCTCTATCGGCTATAAACTTCATATAGAACCCCTATTTCTTCTCTATATATTATTAATAAGCAGTAGTAGTAATAGGCCCTGTGGATACTGTTAATAAGTACTCTTATTATATACAGTAGCACGCTCTGAACATCTCTAATTCTGTGGATACTACATACTGATTTTCCCCAATTCCTCCACAGTGTACCATGAAAATAAAGATATCAACAATATCTATTACTCTATAAACAACTTATCCACATGTTATCAATGGGTTCTTCTTCTATATTCCTTGATTTGCCTCATCAATTTCTGGATGATACCATCCAGCATTGGATCGGTCTGGAGCCTTGATTCAATACGCTGGCAGGCATGCATCACTGTTGAGTGGTCCCTGTTACCAAATTCATACCCTATTTCAGTGGTGGAGAGGTCGGTCATGTTACGGGCAATATACATAGAAATCTGTCTTGGAAAAACAATAGCCTTAGTCCGTTTTTTTCCCTTCAGGTCAATGTGAGAAAGATTGAAATACTCTGCAACTACTTTTTGGATTGTATCAATAGTATAGTTTTGCTCCTTTTGGACAGAATATGAATCTTTGAGCTGTTCCATAGTTATGGAAAGGGTTATCTCCTTATTGAGCAGCCTTGAGTACGCCATAAGCTTTGTCAGAGATGCCTCAAGATCACGTACGTTGGTATTAATAGTCCTGCTGAGGTATTCAAGCACTTCACCGGGCATATGGAAACTCTGCATCTGACATTTTTTTTGAAGAATTGCCATTCGGGTCTCAAAATCAGGCGGCTGAAGGTCAACATTTAATCCGCGCTCAAATCTGCTTCTTAACCGTGCAGTAAGCTCCTTCAGCTCAGATACCGGTCGGTCACAAGTAAATACCATCTGCTTGTTTGAGTCATAGAGGGAATTGAAGGTATGAAAGAGCTCCTCCTGGGTTGAACTTTTATTCTGGAGGAAATGGATATCATCCACAAGGAGGATATCGGTTTTACGGTACTTATTCTTAAACTGCTGCTGGCTCTGACCTTTTCCTATTGCCTGGATAAATTCGTTGGTGAAACTCTCAGCTGTCACATATGAAATATTTACATGATTTCCATGGGTAAGTACATAATTACCGATCGATTGTATTAAATGTGTCTTACCCAGACCGACGCCCCCGTATATCAGGCAGGGGTTGTAGTTAGTCCCCGGATTTTTAGCTATGGCCAGACAAGCGTTATACGCGAAGGAACTGTTATCCCCGACGATGAAGTTATCAAAGGAATAATCTGGATTAAAACCATTTTCTTCCCGCCTGATAACCTGTACCTGCGGTATATCCTGCTGTCTTGGGCCAGATGCTCCATCATTGTAGATTGGATGATTATCCTGCTGCAGTGCAGGAGTATGCTGCCGCTCCTTGATGACAAAATCAATATGCATATCGCATCCGGTAAGCTCGTCGAGTACCTTCTTAATATGGGAAAAATAGCGCTTTTTCACCTGGTCGCGGTAAAAGGCCGATGGCGCAGCCAGGGTGACATGATGTTTGTCTGAACTGTGGTAGAGGAGGTTTTCAAACCACATGACATACTCCTGATCAGACAAGTTTTTACGAAGCTGCGAAACTGCTGCTGTCCAAAAGGGTTCATAATTCCAGTCAATGTTATCCATAGGATGCATTCTAATACAGGAGCAGGAATATAGCAATCATCAGCGTTCTTCGGGTTCCTTTACTTTTTTCTTTAAAAAAGGTATAATTCCTTTACTTAACTATAGGTATTTCTTCTTATAAAGCAGGTACATAGAGTATGCAAACAAATTATTCCGCACAGGATATTCAGGTTCTAAGGGGACTCGATGCCGTCAGAAAGCGGCCCGGAATGTATATCGGGTCGACGGGACTTGACGGTCTTCATCACCTTGTATACGAAGTTGTAGATAACAGTATTGATGAGGCTCTTGCCGGACACTGTTCAGGTATTGGTGTAACAATCGAGCAGGGAAACATCATCAAGGTTACCGATGACGGTCGGGGGATTCCCGTCGATATTCACCAGGAAGAACAGATCAGCGCCCTTGAGATTGTCATGACAAAACTCCATGCTGGAGGTAAGTTCAACAAGGACAGTTACAAGGTATCCGGAGGTCTTCATGGAGTCGGTGTATCCGTAGTAAATGCACTGTCAAAATGGTGTGAGGTGACAATATACCGGGATAAACGGGTATATTATCAGGCATATGACCGCGGAGTTCCTAGGGAGGATGTTCGGATTATCGGTGACCACGAAGAAAGTGGAACCATAATTCGGTTCAAACCCGATGAACAGATATTCGATTCTATTGAGTTCAGTTTTGATGTACTCTCGAACCGTCTCAGGGAACTGGCCTTCCTGAACAAGGGAATCATCATCACCATAACCGATGAACGGCTTCTGCAGCCGAAGATTCGGGAGTTCTGTTTTGAGGGTGGTGTAAAATCCTTTGTCCAGTTTCTTAACAAGGCCAAGAAGCCTCTTCACAAAGAACCGATCTATTTTGAAGCCCAGAAGGATGAGGTGGAACTCGAAGTGGCGATTCAGTACAACGACAGCTACAACGAGAATATTTTTACCTTTGTAAATAATATTAACACCCGGGAGGGAGGCTTCCATCTAGTAGGTTTCAAGGCTGCCCTGACACGTGTCTTTAACGATATGCTTAAACGTTCCAAGCATGCGAAAAAGATGAATGACGGTGGATTCTCCGGGGATGATGTACGGGAAGGATTGACTGCAATTCTTTCTGTTAAGTTACAGAATCCTCAGTTTGAAGGGCAGACGAAAACAAAGCTCGGCAACTATGAGGTGAAGGGCATCGTGGAATCCCTGGTGATCCAGAAAATAACAGATTACTTTGACGAGAATCCGGATGTGGTTGAAATCATTCTCCAAAAGTCAATTCTTGCCGCAAAAGCGAGAATTGCAGCACGTAATGCCCGGGACCTTACTAGGCGCAAGAGCTTTCTTGATACAGCAGGTCTTCCTGGAAAACTCGCTGACTGCAGTGAGAAGGATCCTGCAAAATGTGAAATTTATATTGTTGAGGGAGACAGTGCCGGAGGTAGTGCAAAACAGGGACGAAACCGGGAATTTCAGGCAATTCTTCCCCTTTGGGGAAAGATGCTCAATGTAGAAAAATCCCGGGCTGAACGGGTGCTTGCAAATGAAAAACTTCAGCCGATTATTGCGGCTCTTGGTGGAGGGGCGGCAAAGGATTTTGATATAACCAAGGTGAGATATCACAGAATTATCATCATGGCAGATGCCGATGTTGATGGTTCTCATATCAGAACACTGCTGCTGACTTTCTTTTTCAGGTATATGCCTGAAATCATAGAGCGGGGATATGTGTATATAGCTCGTCCTCCGTTATATCGAATCAGTAAGGGATCAAAATCTGTCTTTGCCTTTGATGAACGAGAGCGCATAAAGGTGCTGAAGGAATTAAATATATCGGAAAGCGATACATCGGTAACTATTCAGCGGTATAAGGGTCTCGGTGAGATGAACCCAAACCAGCTGTGGGAGACTACCATGAATCCTGAAACCAGGAAGAATATCCAGGTTCGGTTGGAAGATGTAGTTGAAGCGGATACTATTTTTTCCATGCTTATGGGAGAAGAGGTGGAACCCCGGAGACAGTTTATTGAAGAGAATGCACTGCTGGTTTCCAATCTTGATGTATAAGAAGAGTAAGAGGTGAAAAGTATGGAGGAACTCCAAAAGAACAATATCATTCCAATATCCATAGAAGATGAAATGAAGGAATCCTATTTGAACTATGCCATGTCGGTCATAGTCAGCAGGGCTCTCCCGGATGTAAGAGACGGGCTCAAACCGGTACACAGACGAATTCTCTATTCTATGAATCAAATGGGACTTCGTTCAGATAGAACATACAAAAAGTGTGGACGAATAGTAGGAGATGTGCTGGGTAAATATCATCCCCATGGTGATGCAGCGATATATGATTCTCTCGTTCGGCTGGCTCAGAATTTTTCTCTACGTTATCCGGTGGTAAAACCCCAGGGGAACTTCGGCTCGGTGGACGGGGATCCGCCGGCAGCTATGAGATATACCGAAGCAAAAATGCATCCTGTTGCAGAGGAAATGCTCAGAGATATAAACAAAGAAACCGTTAATTTCGGTGTTAATTATGATGATTCTCTCAAAGAACCCCTGGTGCTCCCTTCCGCATTTCCCTTTCTTCTTGCCAATGGAGGCAGCGGAATCGCAGTTGGTATGGCTACTAATCTTCCGCCCAACAACTTGCGGGAGATTTGTGATGCTATAACAGCATATATCGACAAACCCGATATAACCGCTGATGAGTTGTGCAGGATCATGAAGGGACCAGATTTTCCCACTGGCGGAATTATTTATGGAACCAGGGGTATTCGTCGTGCGTATAAGACAGGTAAAGGAAAAATCACGGTACGAGCCCGATGCACCTTGGAGACAAATAAAAAAGGGAAAGAGGTAATTCTCGTTACTGAGATTCCCTATTTAGTAAATAAAGCTACCCTTATCTCAAAGATGGCAGAACTGGTACGGAATAAACGGATTGATGGTATATCGGATCTGCGGGATGAATCTGACCGGGATGGTATGCGCATCGTTATTGAACTGAAGAAAGGTGCAATGCCCCGGGTTGTATTGAACCAGCTCTATACACATACTTCGCTGCAGCAGAATTTTAATGTCAACAGCTTAGCGCTGGTGGACGGAAAACCTCAGCTGCTTTCATTGAAGGAGATGATCCACTATTTTGTTATTCATCGAAAGGATGTGATCTCCCGGAGAACCCAGTTTGAACTGCGAAAAGCACAGGAACGGGCACATATACTGGAGGGCTTAAAAATTGCCCTTGATCACATTGATGAAGTAGTGGAGCTCATAAAAACTTCACCTGATGTCCAGACAGCCAAGACAAGGCTCATGACTCGGTTTGCCCTTACAGAAAAACAGTCCCAAGCTATTCTTGATATGCGGTTGCAGAAGCTGACCAGTCTTGAAACCCAGAAAATTGTTGATGAGCTTGAGGACCTGAAGAAACGTATTGCATATTACAATGAACTGCTGGCAAGCGAGGTACTGCTGCTGGCAGTGGTTAAGGATGAACTTAAGAAAACCTCACATACTTTTGCAGATGAACGGAGAACAGAAATTCAAGTTGATGAGGTTGAAGAACTCAATATAGAAGACCTCATTAATCGTGAAGATATGGTCGTGCTGATTTCAAACAGGGGATTTATTAAACGTGTCCCTGTTTCAGCATACCGCAGCCAAGGACGGGGCGGTAAGGGATCGGGATCCGCAAAGCTGAGGGAAGAAGATTTTATCAACCATATCTTTGTGGCATCAACCCATGACCATATAATGTTTGTCACATCCATAGGAAAGGCGTACTGGCTGAAGGTCCATGAAATACCTGAAGGATCAAGAATTGCAAAGGGGAGTCATATCAAGGCACTTCTTAATATATCTGCCGATGAAGATATCAATGCTATTGTTTCGGTAAAAGATTTTGAAGAACCCGGAAAGTATCTTTTTATGGCAACGTCTCGTGGCATCGTCAAAAAGGCGGAAATATCCCAGTTTATGAATGCAAAAAAACGGGGAATTATTGCAATAAAACTTGATCTCGGTGATATCCTAGTGGGGGCACAGCTTACCTCGGGAAGAAAGGAGGCCCTGCTGGTTTCGCGGAAGGGACTTGCTCTGCGGTTTAAACAGGAAAGTGTACGTGCTATGGGCCGTGCTACCCGTGGTGTGATTGGCATGAAACTTTCAGCCGATGACGAAATTGCTGCCGTGCTATTTGTGGAAAAAGATAAGATGATCCTGGTTGTGTCTGAAAAGGGATACGGGAAACGTCTTGATTTTGATAGCTTTAATGCACATTCCCGTGCAACCAGAGGACAGATATGTTTTCGGGTACAGGATAAAACAGGAGAGATCATTGGTGCAATTGCCGTAAAAGATTATGATCAGCTTATGTCCATCAGCTCTCAGGGGAGTACGTTGCGCCTTGAGGTAGGTACAATACCTGAGCAGGGTCGTGCATCCTCCGGCGTAATTCTTGCACATATTGTTCCGCCTGATTCATTGAAAGCTATCACCATGATAAAGGGTGAACAGGATGACCAGGAGCTGTCAGAAAAGCAGAACGGAGAAGAATAGGGTTTCACGTGAAACATGTTCAAT
>SKJE01000025.1 GCA_007116075.1 Spirochaetia bacterium | reverse complement strand
TTGATAAGGCTGAAGAAGATCACCAGCATCATCAGGAGGGATGCAATCAAGTACTGATAGTGCCAGGTGATGATCCAGAGGATATTTCCGATACAGGAGATGAGAAACCAGGGAACCGATGCAGAAATCTGGGTCCGCAGTGATCCTATCCTTCGGTGTGAAATATAGAACTGGCGGCCGACCCAGAGGATGAGCAGCAGGTAGATAAGACCCCAGATGGAGAAGGTGATTCCTGCAGGGACAAAGAGATTAGGGTACATATCAGAGAGCTCACCGGTGCCGATCCCGTTGATGGGCAGGATGTTTGCCAATGCATTCACCAGCAGCACCGCAGCGAGGGCTGCTGCATGGACAACAGCTGTAGTCTTCATAGTAGTCTCCTATTTCCTGCGCATGAACCAGGTCATATCTTCGTACTTGGTTTCAACTAAATTTCTCTTTTCCGCATCAATGATCAGCGACTTAAACCGGTTATACCCGAATTCCTTAATATTTACCCGGTTTGTATTGAGTATCTGGCTTGAACGGGAGAAGGTAATCCAGTCCCCGTTTTCCGGGAGGGTATTCAGGAGCTTCTGGAATACCTCGGGAAGACCCGGATCCTTCGGGGAGCTTTTAATCAGCAGGTTGTTCTTGTTATCCGGGTCCAGGGTGACCTGGGTTTTTGTCATAGCATCGATTGCAAATTCCTTCCAGCCTGAGTATCCATAGGTACGTTCGTTAAAGTTTTCATTGAGCAGCTTCATCTTTACCTTTACAGAGCCCAGGGATGGGGTTTTCTTCTGGAGAAGCATCATGTTTACCGCTTCCTGGAAGAGCTGGAAGGCGTTTTCCTTTGTCACTGAAGAGGCAATTTCGCTTGGGGTGGCGACCTCCGGCTCATCGGAGTAGTCCGCCCCGATGCTCCGGTAGTCAAAGTATCGGTCCGCAAGGGCAAGCAGGTCCTCCGACGCGTTGCCGGCATCACAGATAACCCAGGTCTCCTTCCCGTGCTTTCGCAAAGTCTGCAGGAGGGGACGGAAGTCCGCATCACCGGTTATCAGTACAAACCGATGCAGATGGGGATAGAGGAATATCATCTCTGTGGCATGGGTGATCAGTGAGATGTCTGCACTGTTCTTCCGTGCCCGGGGGACATGGATCAGCTCAAAATTCTTTTCGAAGAGAGTCATGGAGACCCGCTTGAGATTACTCCGGGTCCAGTCGCCAAAACAGATCGAAGATGATATTTTGCAGTCATCTTGTTCAAGAAATTCAAAAAGATCTTGGATAAAGCTTGAGCCCGATTTCGGGGTAACGTTTTCTATGTCCCAGAGGACTGCCATCTGCTGCATGTGGTCTTACTCCTGTTATGGCTGCACTATACCACAGAGCAGGCACAATTGATACAGTCACTGCTGTTCATTGAGTGTTTTAACCTCCGCGGCCGGTCTCAGGATCGCTGCAGTGATTTCAGCGAGCATTGCTGCCGCTGCGGCGGCTACAAGAATGAATTTGGTGGGGGTGAGTACCGTCAGCAGGGAGAGCAGTCCGGGAGGATACGCAGGATATTCCAGAAGGATCAATCCCTGGATGATGTTTTCCGAAAAATCGGCAATGCCCGCAGAGAGGGGGAGGGCTAGGATAAACCTGATCCGTGAAGGGTAGGGCTGCTCCTTTGTCCTCCTGACAAAGAGCATGCTTGCGATGATGAAAATCATAGCCGCGGTATAACTGGCAGCAAAGAGCATATCCAGGGGGATGATTGCCCTGAGCACGTGCTGCCGTCCCTGATCTCCCAGGTCCTGAAGATGCTCCGCTGCCTGGGCTTCGGAATAGCCGAAGCGGGTATCAAGGATGCCCACCCCGCCGGTGAGGGACTCAAGATGTGCTGTCCCCAGCAGATCCCCGGTGAGCAGCCAGAATGATGCCGCCGTCAGGAGGAGAAAAAGAAGGGACAGGGAGAACCCCCGATTCCTGCACAGTTCATAGAAACTGTTTTCTTGTGTATTCATATCAGCCGCTCCTCTGCATCTCAATGTGTGATTGGGCTCTTCTGTAGGACCGGGGGGTCACTCCGAGCATGTTCTTGAATTGTCTGCTGAAATAGTTGCTGTCCTCGAATCCGCACTGGTAAGCGATCTCAGTAATGGCCAGCGGGGATGAGACGAGTTTCCTGCAGGCATCGCGGATGCGGAGCCTGATGTGGTACTCAATCGGAGAATATCCTGTGGCCTGACGAAAAGCCCGGTTCAGTGTGCTGTAGGACATGTAGGAGCGGTCGAGCAGCTCCTGCAGCGAAATCTGACGATCCCGGTGCTGCTCCATGTATGAGAGTACCCGGGAAAGCGCACTGATCTCACTGTTCTGTTTCTGCACTCCTGCCCCATAGAATCGGGACAGGTTTACCACGAGTTCTATAAAGAATGCCATGGCCATGGCTTTACTGCCCTCCTCCAGCGAGGTGATCGTCAGTTCCTGCCTCAGCGCATCAATGAGGGCACTCACTGATGCTATTTGTTCTTCAGTCAGCTGCAGCCGGCTCTCAAATCGGTGGTTCTCACGGTACTTCGGCTCCACATGAAATATTGAGTGGTATCCCGGCATATGGGTGATGTCGATAAACCCGCGGCCAAGCAGTGAAGGATCAAAGAGGATGTTATAGAGATGAAGTTTCCTTGTGTCCTTGTATCCGTGGGCAAACCCGCTTTCAATATAAAACACATCCCCCGGGGCGATCTGGTACTCATCCCCATAGGTGAAGTGGATCCCTGTACCGCTGAGGACAATCACCAGTTCAGAGAAATCGTGAGTGTGAAGCGGGAAGGGAATCTGGGGGTCACGTTCTATCAGCTCGAGCTTGAGGTCGTCGTGCTGAAAAAATTCCCATGAATGGAGGGTGAATTCCTGTTCCATGAAAAAATAATGCTAATAATTGCCTATATTGTCAAGGTAAGATCCTCCAACCGGTAGTATTGTTATGATAAGTTATGAAAGGAGTCAACCATGAAACAAGAAACAACCCAGAAGGCCTATGAGCTTGCGCGGCAGCGCTATGCTGATGCGGGTATAGATACCGACCGTGCACTGGAGATACTCTCATCCACGCCATTGTCCATGCACTGCTGGCAAGGTGATGATGTGGGAGGTTTTGAAACACCCGATGCAGCCCTCTCGGGAGGGGGCATTCAAGTGACGGGAAACTATCCCGGGAAGGCGAGGAATGTCGAAGAACTGCGTCAGGACATAGAACAGGCCTTCTCCCTGATACCCGGAACCCACCGTCTCAACCTCCATGCCAGTTACGGTGAATTCAAGGGGAAGCGGGTTGATCGGGATGCGGTTGCTCCTGAACACTTTTCCGGATGGATCGACTGGGCGAAGGAACACGCCGCTGGTCTCGACTTTAACGGCACCTTCTTCTCCCATCCCAAGGCGGATTCAGGATTCACCATATCCAGCAAGGATGAGGCAATCCGCTCATTCTGGATAGAGCACGCCCTCCGTTGCCGGGAGATCGGTGCTGAGATGGGCAGGCAGCTGGGATCTCCCTGCGTACTGAACCTCTGGGTACCCGACGGATGCAAGGACTACACCGTGGACCGATATGCATACCGCAAGCTGCTTAAACAGTCCCTGGATACCATCTTTGAAAAAGATTATGACCAGCGGTATCTCAAGGAATCTATAGAGACTAAACTCTTCGGCATCGGCAGCGAGGCTTTCGTGACGGGCTCCCATGAGTTCTATATGAACTACGCCTGTGCATCGGGGAAGATGCTCTGCATCGATATGGGTCACTTCCATCCTGCCGAGTCAATTCCCGACAAGATCTCCTCAATCCTGCTGTTCCATGAGGAGCTGCTGCTCCATGTAAGCCGTCCTATGCGGTGGGACAGCGACCATATTGTGGTGCTCAACGACAGCATCTATGAGCTTTTTCAGGAAGTGGTGCGCTGCGGCGGACTCGGCAGGGTCCATGTGGGACTCGACTTCTTCGACGGATCCCTCAACCGGGTTGGCGCCTGGGTGGTGGGTACCCGTGCTGCTTTGAAGGGGCTGCTCTTTGCACTTCTGGAGCCTACCGGGCAGATGCGTGCATTTGAGGACCAGCAGCAGTTCATCGGGCGGCTCCAGCTGCAGGAACTGCAGAAGAGCATGCCCTTTGGTGCGGTGTGGGACTATTACTGCATGACCAAGGGAGTAGTCCAGGAGGATGAACTGCTGGACCGGATGTTCAGCTATGAAGAGAAGGTGCTGAGGGGGCGAAGGTGAATTCAAGATCTGAAGTACTGAAGGATATCCTGCATCTTTCCCATCAATACGGTGGAAACCAGGACTATGTGCTCTTGGGAGGGGGGAACACCTCCTGGAAGGATGACCGGGTCATGTATGTGAAGGCCTCCGGCCACGCACTTGATGAGATCACTGCAGACGGCTTTGTAGCCATGGACCGGAGCGCACTGGATGCAATATGGGAGAAGACATATCCTGAAGGTCGCAAGGAGCGGGAGCGTGAAGTGCTTGAGGACATGATGGCCGCCCGGCTCCCAGGAGAAACCAGCCGGCCCAGTGTGGAAGCACTGCTGCATAGTTTTATCCCCATGCAGTTTATCGTGCATCTTCATCCGGCCCTTGTAAACGGCATGACCTGTGCCCGGGAAGGAAGAGCTTCGGCTGAAGCACTCTTTGGTGATGAGATGATCTGGGTGGAAAGCGTTGATCCCGGGTATATTCTGGCCAAGGTAGTCCGGGATGAAGCACTCAGCCATGAGAAACGCACCGGCAGCTTTCCTGCAATCATCTTCCTGGAGAATCACGGGGTCTTTGTTTCTGCAGATACTCCAAAGGAGATCGATATGATCTACAACCGACTGATGGATACCCTCACAGCATCAGTCCAGCGTTCACCGGATCTCAGTCCCCTGGTCATTGATCCCAGGAGGGAAGAGATTATTCGCAGGGGGATCAGGAACGGGCTTGACCGGGATGTGAAAGTGGTGGGAGTAGCCAATCGTGATCTTTTGAAGTTCGCCGATAACAGCCAAGCTTCCCAACCGATCCGGTCCGCATTCACCCCCGATCACATTGTCTACAGCGGGCACAAGCCCCTCTGGATTGAAGAGACGGTCTTTGATCTGTCGAATCCGACAGAAGCGGCGGCAGATCTTGTGAAGCAGTATATTGCAGACGAACAGGTGCCCCCCAAGGTGGTGCTGGTCCAGCGGACCGGCGCCTTCGGGATCGGATCCACCGTGCGGCTGGCAGAATCCGCCAGCCTGGTATTCATCGATACCGTGAAGGTTGCCGTATACAGTGAATCCTTCGGAGGATATTCCTTTATGAAGGATGACCAGATCAAGTTTATCCGTACCTGGGAGGTGGAACAGTACCGCGCCCAGGTGCAGGAGGGCAGGGGATAGTCTGTAGAATATTTTGAAATTGAATAACCTGCCGGAGCATCGCTTCGGCAGGCTGAATGTTTTTTATAGAGAGCCTGAGAGCCATTTCATCATCTGCTGCCAGAGCCTGATGTATCCTTCGCTAGTGCAGAATTCCTCTGAAGCCCAATGAGGAGCACAGTCGGTAGCGATAACTGATGACCTTCCTTTGCCGAAGCTGCCGATTGCAATAAATGGGTCCTGATTGACAGTGGCAATAACTTTACATTCCTCCTTGGCAACAGCCCTATTGTATCCGAGAATTCCTTTAATCTCCTTTGGCATACCCTTGAGGATGGGGTGAGAATTCGGATCGACAGGGATGGTCAGCCCCTCCGGATGCTCCTGCCGGTCATCGTAGGTCAGGAAATTCACCGGCAGCACTTCCTCTACGGGAGTACCATAGTACTTTCCCTTTCCCTCAATTCCTGAGAAGGAGAGATATCCGCCGGCCATACAGAGCCCGCCCCCTCCGAGGACAAAGCTTTTAAGCTGCTGAAGCTTATTCGGCATAATCTTGTTCTGGTAAAAGGTCTGGTCTGATAGGAGAAAAGTGTTTGCTCCGACATCACTTATGATTATAACATCAAAGGATTCCAGCAGGTCCTGATGGGTTGCAGGAAAATCGGAAGAAATTTTATGACTCGGCATATGGGTGAAGGAGAAAGCCTCGTCATCCAGGGCTTTCTTGAGAAACTCTGTACCCTCCCCATAGGAATTGGCAAAGAACAGATCAAATCCCTTGGTCTCAATCGTCTGGACCATCCAGGATTCCCCGATCAAGAGGACCTTTATCTTCGTATTCATGGAATACCTCCTTGTGTCATGCTGGACCACCGTGTGATGTTCCAGCCTGATCGGGCAGGGGATGAATTGATCATACCTTGCCCGGTACATGCTTCTGCATGATGATTCCTGTCAACTCTTAAAAAATGTTTTTCTCAGCCACCGCTGTGATTGTACGGCATCTCCTGACTTGATAAGACCGCGGATCTGGTCCATGAGATCATCATTGATCTTGTTCTCAATCATCTGGAGAAACTCGATACTCTCCCGCAGTGCCCCCTGGGCATCCTCTCTGTAGGGATACTGGTCCATGGAGTACCAGCCGTCATAGTTAGTTTCCTTCAGCCAGAAGAGCAACTCCACGTACCGGGGAAAGTGGACCGAACCGACGATCATATCGTCGTCCCAGTTGTCGTAGTTGTCATTGAAGTGCATATGAAACAGCTTCCTGCCGTACTCTTGCAGGATAACCACCGCCTCCGAAACATTCTCTCCTGCTATGAAAGAGTGACCTGTATCAATGCACACACCCACATTGTCGAGGCCCGTCTCCTTAGCCAGCAGGAGTGTATCCGATGCGCGGGCCATGAAGGAAAAATTCCGGGGTTCCTTTGGTTTGTATTCAAGGGCGAAATTAATCTCCGGTGCAGACTCTGCAAGTTCCTTAATCTGTTCCATGAGCCACCTGCGCTCATCAATCAGATTAGACTGGAGAGAGTAGTCATAACCGTCCTGTCCCGGCCAGATATTCAAGGTTGAACAGTTGAGCTTTCTTGCCATCTCAATACATTCAAAGGTGTACTCCAGCGCCTGTTTTCTGATCTCCGGGTCCTTGGCCGCCAGGCAGCCTTTTCCCCACCGTTTCTGGCTGAAGTGGTCCGGGATGATTGAGACACAGCGCAGATTGTATTTACTCAGCAGCTCTCCCATTGCATCAACATTGTCGGATGAAACATCCCAGGTGCCTACCAGTTCTACACCTTCAACACCGTCGATCTCTGAGGCCTGTCGGATCAATTCTTCCTTCGGCAGTTCGTCCTTGTATCCTGTTGATAAGAACCGGTCGCATGTGTTTCCAAGATTGCCGAGAATAATCGAATACTTTGCCATAGCTTAACCTCCTGTGTTATGTTCTGTATGCTACACTATCTCGCTTAACCAGCGTGCCCCCCACGAGTATTCCTGTTGGGTGGTGTGACCCTTTCTCGGTAACCCGTTTGAGTATAGTGCTGGCCGCAAGCGCTCCGATTTCCTTATTTGGTATATGGTATGAAGTCAGTTGCGCGTCCATCATAAAGGACATGGGCAGGTCATCAAAACCAGCAATTGATATATCCTCCGGCACAGATATGCCATGTTCCTTCAGTGCCTTGATAACCCCGTAGGCAGCAATATCGTTATAGCAGAATAGGGCCTGGGGCAGTGCTCCGTTTTGTTCCAGGTGGTTGAGCATACTGGTGTATGCACCATCAAATCCAGGTTGAAGCACAATCATGCTGTGGTCCCGGTATGTAAGCCTGTAGTATTCCAGGGCCAGTTTGAAACCCCGTTCCCGCATAACAACGTTTCCTGACTTGATTTTGCAGGTTGCCATGCCGATATCCTGGTGGCGGGTTGCAACGAAGTGACCGATAATCTCATGCAGGGCAGGAATATTGGCCATATCGACATAGTCTGAAGCAATATGCTCAAAATAGGTGTCGATGACCACGTAGGGCACGTCTAGCCTCTTTAAGGAGATTATATCATCGCAAGTAAGCTCTGTGCCCAGGACGATCAGTCCTTTGGGCTTGCGTGCATTGATATCCTGCACGAAGGCGGCTATTGACTGTATCTGCTGGGTATGGATTTCAAAGGAGTAACCGGTATTTCTGATTCCCTTATTGATGCCTTCGATGTAGTCAAGGATGAAGCTGTGCTGGTCCTGATTGAGGATCAACCCATGTTTCCTTATCTTTGCAAAAAGGATCGTGCCGAGGGCTGGTCTCGGCATGATTCGGTCGCTAGGGATACGGTAGTTGAGTTTATCCGCGATCTCCAGGATGCGGTTTCTCGTAATGCTGCTCACCCCTTTTCTCCCGTTCAGGGCAAGGGAAACTGTTGTTGATGATACGCCGGCTTCTTCTGCGATCTCTTTTATACCCATTGAAGAATCATATCTCCAGTCTGAGATGTTGTCAAATACTTTACGTATGCATTAACTAAAAATTATATGCTATTAACTAAAAAAATGATATATAAATGTCCAAATACTCATAATAATATATATAAAGATCTGCAATTGCATGATTTAAACTAAATTAATTAATTTGTGTTTGACTTATAGATAGAGCTGAGATAGAATTTTAGGTGGTTATTCATAACAATCCTAAAGGAGGAAATGTATGAAAAAGACTTTGTTGTTGGTTTTAGCAATGACATTTCTTGTCAGTCCGTTTCTGTTTTCTGCAGGTCAAGCTGCGAGGGATGACGGATATGAAATTGTGGTAGTCCCAAAGGACTCCTCCAACCCGTGGTTTGTACGTATGAAGGAGGGAGTAGATGAATATCGTGAAGAGACTGGGCTGAATGTATACCAACGGGGCACAGCACAAATTGATGCTACCCTTCAGGCTCAGCTCGTACAAGACTTGATTGCTCAGGGTGTAGACGCTATCTGTGTTGTTCCCGTTGATATTGAGTCAATTGACCCCGTTCTTGAACAGGCCAGGAATGCCGGGATCGTGGTGATTACCCATGAAGGTGCTGCTCTGGAGAATGTTGACTATAATATTGAAGCGTTCTCCAACGTAGGATACGGTGCATTTATTATGGACAATCTGGCAGAAGCTATGGACTATGAGGGTGTATATACTACCATGGTTGCATCCCTTACAGTTGGTGCTCACAATGAATGGGCTAATGCCGGGGTAGCCCATCAGAAAGAAAACTATCCCAACATGACGCTTCTTGCTGCACAGCCGAGAGTAGAGTCCCATGACAATGGTGACATTGCGTACAATGTTGCCCTAGAGCTTTTTAAAGCCTATCCGCAACTGAAGGGAATTATGGGAACTTCTTCCTATGATGCTCCGGGTATTGCCCGTGCTATCGAAGAACTTGGTCTTGTGGATAGGGTATTTACTTCAGGTACCGGTTTGCCTCTGGATAATGCAGCACTGCTTGAAAGCGGTATTGTTAAGTCCTTGACGCTATGGGACCCTGCAGAAGCAGGAAAGGCTATGGCCTCCCTTGCTCTGAAGGTACTTAATGGTGAAGAGATTGCTGCACCGGTTGATCTGGGTATTGGCGGATACAATGCCATGACCTTCAGAGAGGGAAGTAATACGACTCTGGAAGGTGAGGGATGGATCATCATTAATGCTGATAACGTTTATGATTTTGGTTTTTAGTTTTTTTATCTATTGATGTTCTTACCCTGCCGTTCATGTGAATGGCAGGGTAATTCACTATTCATAGAGTATTTCAGATGATCTTCTGAGAACAAGGAAAGGGAACAACCCTATGGCTGATAGTTTACTGAAGGTTGTGGACGTTTATAAATCATTTGTTGGTGTGAAAGCTTTGCAGGATGTCACATTTTCCATTCAGCCCGGTGAAATTCACTGCCTTGCGGGTGAAAATGGAAGTGGCAAGTCAACACTCATAAAGATTATCAGCGGAGTCTATACTCCAGATGCCGGATCTATAGAGATTAACGGAAGGCAGTACAACAAGCTGACCCCTATCGAAGCCATTAACAACGGTATCCAGGTCATATACCAGGATTTTTCGATCTTCCCGAACTTAACGGTCATGGAGAACTTGGCCGTCAACAGCGAACTGTCTGAGCACCGAAAACTGGTGAACTGGAAACGAATGCGAACTATTGCCGAGGATGCAGTTAGTAAGATAGATTTTGATGTCGATTTGGATGAGCTTGTTGGTTCCTTGTCTGTTGCCCAGAAACAGATGGTTGCCATCAGTCGTGCACTCATTTTCAATACTAAGCTGATTATTATGGATGAGCCAACAACAGCACTGACTAAGCGCGAAGTAAGCAATCTTTTCAAAATAATCCTCAAGCTGAAAGAACGAGGTATTTCCATTCTTTTCGTAAGCCATAAACTCAATGAGATGTACGAAATCTCCGAGAACTTCACGATTTTGCGAAACGGGAAGGTTGTTGCAACTGGTTCTACCAAAGAACTGGATGCTGAAAAATTCTCATTTCACATGACCGGCCGGAAGTTTACCAAGCGCCATTACAGAGTTGAAAGACTGTCTTCGGAACCGATGTTTGAGGCGAAGCAGGCAGGAGTTCAAAACGGATTTGAGGATGTCACATTTTCTCTCCATAAGGGGGAAATTCTCGGTGTAACCGGACTGCTTGACTCGGGAAGGACGGAACTCGCTCTATCACTATTTGGGATGAGACCCATAGACTCTGGGCAGTTCTACATGTACGGCAAGCCGGTAACGCTCAGCAGTCCGAAGGCAGCCATTCACAACAAAATTGGGTTTGTACCTGAGGATCGACTCAGTGAGGGGCTTTTTCTGCCCCAGAGTATAGCCGACAATGTTGTGATATCTGAGATTGACCGACTTACAAAAAAAGCCGGCTTGGTGGACAAAGAAAAGCGAGCCGAAGAAATTGAGAAATGGGTGAGAGAGCTTGCCATTGCAACACCTGATCCCAATAATCTATGCCAGACGCTATCTGGAGGAAACCAGCAGCGGGTTGTACTTGCTAAGTGGCTTGCATGCAACCTCGAGATGCTTGTACTCAATGGTCCGACGGTAGGAGTTGATATCGGTTCGAAGCATGACATCCATGGCATACTTCAGGATTTGGCTAAATCTGGTCTCGGTGTAATAATAATTTCTGATGACTTGCCGGAGGTGCTGGAGAATTGTTCTCGCGTCCTTGTGATGAAGGCCGGGAGAATAGTTGCAGATCTGGAGACGGATAAAACCGATGAATCGGTAATTCTATCCTATATGATGTAAGGGAGAGTTCATTGTGGATGAAATGCTGAAATTGAAACTAAAACGAATATCCCGGAAAAATGAACCGTACTTGTTTTTAGTGCTATTAGCCTTATGTCTGCTCATAGAGGTTCGATCCGGACAGTTTTTTGCGGCGAACAACCTCGTTGATATTGCTTCCGCCCTGATCGTGCCTGGCCTCTTCGCTATTGGTGCTTTCATGGTTATTGTATCCGGAGGAATTGATGTATCCTTTCCCGCTCTTGCTTCACTAAGTGTATACGCATCTACGACCTACTTGTTGAGTATTGATTATCAGGGAGGGGTATGGCTTGCTTTTCTGCTGTCAATCTTGATCGGTGCTGTCCTTGGACTGTTCAATGGGATTTTCATCGGGTATTTTAAACTCCCGACGCTTATTGTTACCCTCGGTTCAACAAATGTATTTCGCGGTATTATGCAAGGTGCTCTGGATTCCAAGCAGCTGGCCACTATTCCTTCTGGGATGAGGGAGTTTGGGACATCTGCACTTTTTATTGCACGAAATCCGGTTTCGGGACTTACATCCCGGATGCCTGTAGCATTCCTGGTGTTTGCTGGTGTGCTCATCCTGATGTTCCTTATGCTGAGATATACCATGTTTGGTCGGTCAATATATAGCATCGGCGGATCGGAGGTTAGTGCCCATCGTGCAGGGTATAACGTAGTAAGAACAAAAATTATCATTTATATACTGGTGGGCATGATTGCCAGTGCAGCCGGTGTGATCCGGGTTAGTATGATGCAGCAACTTCATCCTACCAATATGCTTGGTATGGAACTGAAGGTAATTGCTGGTGTTGTACTTGGCGGTACCGCTATCACCGGGGGCAGGGGTACCCTGTTAGGGTGTATGATAGGAACTTTGCTCATTGTAATTGTAGAGAACTCCATGATCCTCTTGGGTATCCCGACGTCCTGGAGAAGCGTGTTTACTGGCGCATTGATCATCATCGGTACGGGGGTGAGTGCCAGGCAAGTAATAAGCATGCATAAAGTTAAGAGCAGAAGTATAAAACAACCGATCAGGAGGGGTGCATGATGGACAAGGTTAAGACGAACCCCCTAAAAAACGGAATTGCCGCTGTTAGGAAGGATCAGCACATCTTTCGGCTAGTCCTTATGCTTATTGCTTGGATGCTGTTTCTGGCTATCACCAGATTCGGCCGTTTTTACTCGTTGCTGAATTTCCAGACAATGGCTGCACAATTTCCTGAATTCGGCATAATGGCTCTCGGAGTCATGGTTGCCATGATTACCGGAGGGATAGACCTCTCCATGGTTGGGATGGCTAATCTCACGTCGATTCTCATGGCCTACCTGCTGCTTGCCTTGACTGGTGACGATGGGGGATTGCCGGCATATGCTATTCCCTTGGTATTCGTACTAGGTCTCGGGATCGGTGCCGGTCTAGGTCTGTTTAATGGTGTATTAGTAACAAAATTTCATATTCCTCCGATATTAGCGACTTTAGGGTCAGGTGAATTTTTTATTGGAATCTGCATGGCTATTACCGGTGGAGCTGCGGTAAGCCGGTTTT
Source organism: Spirochaetia bacterium (assembly GCA_007116075.1). Lineage (GTDB taxonomy): Bacteria > Spirochaetota > Spirochaetia > PWKH01 > PWKH01 > PWKH01. The sequence goes on along the minus strand of SKJE01000025.1, from coordinate 12,466 downwards.
CCAGGACTTATGCGAGGACGATCAATAACCGCATCTTGGGAGATATGATACCCGTTCAACTGCTCATTTTTATTATTGTAGCGGTTGTAATTTGGTTTTTTTTAACAAAGACCGTGTTCGGGACAAAACTGTATATGCTTGGAACTAGCCCGAAAGCTGCTCGATTTAGCGGTCTTAATACAAATAAGCTCTTGCTGAAGACATACCTGACATCGGGAATGTGTGCTGGTCTGGCTGGTCTCGTTATGATGGCGAACTACAATTCCGCCCGGGCCGATTACGGTGGGGTATATACTCTCCAGAGTATCCTGATAGTCATTCTAGGAGGGGTGAATCCGCTTGGGGGGAAGGGAAAGATCAGTGGAGTAATCCTGGCTGTGGTATTGCTGCAAATGCTCCAGACCGGAATTAATAGATTCCCTGCAATAAGCAGCTATTACATTTTCCTGCTTTGGGGAGGTGTACTGATCCTTGTCATGGTGCTGAACTTTTTTACGGAACGAAACGATGGGCTTCGGTTTAAGAAGTTGGTAACAACTAAGTTTTGAGGATGATCAAGCATAATTAGGGCTGCCATGCTCCAAAGCACAATAAAACGGGGATGATCCATAATGGATATCCCCGTTGTTTTAGCTGGTTAAAAAACCGTGCTTATTAGTAGCGGAAGTTGTTTCTTTTAGGCTTTCTCTCAAGAGCTTCGTTCACTCTCAGGTTACGGCCGTCATATTCAAATCCGTTAAGAGCTGAAATTGCTGCTTCTGCTGCATCTTCCTCTTCCATTTCAACAAAACCGAATCCCTTGGGGCGGTTTGTGTCACGGTCATTAATGATATTCACGCTCAATACGGTACCGTACTGGCCGAACAGGTTGTTCAACTGATCTTCAGTTGTTGCGTAGTTCATGTTTCCTACATAGATTTTCTTTGCCATTTGACATCCTTCGTGCAGACTCCGCTGCACATACATAAAAAATTACTATTAGAGAAAGGCAAACACAATCTATTAAATCACTACCCGGATATTTTCATGAAAGAAGAATACTCAGAGAAGGAGATTAATAAATCGACAAGCAGCACTGCAAGTCACTGCCCTTTTCATTAGCTATAAGGAATGTACTACAATGCTGCATAATAGTCAAAGGGTTTATCGCCGTGGAGGGAAAATAATTGGATCGGTGAGTAATCCGTCAAGATCGGGGTATACTGCATGGGCGTACCGGGAGAGTGACTTGATGTCTCCGGAGCCGGTAAGCAGTGCTACGGTATATCCTGCACGGGAGCGTTTTCCGTAGCGCATATCAACAACGGCGTCGCCCACAACAGCCACTTGATCAGAAGTAAGCTGAAAAGTACGGCAGAATGCTTGAAATGACTCCGGATGCGGTTTTTTACGGTAATGGTCATCGTAGGTGCTGATGAAATCAAAGAATTCCCGGATACCGAGGATGTCGAGACAGAGGTCAGTGCTCTCCCGGTGATCACTGGTAGCAAGCCCGATTCGGTATCCCTCTTCGCGCAAACGTGAACAGATCAGCTGCAGATTACCGGTGGGCTTTGCCCTGGGCAGGGAATCCTTCAAGGCTTCCCTGTTACCGTGGTATGCCCGCTTGAACGAGGAGAACAGTTTTCGGTAGGAGATACCCCAGCGTTTGGCGAAGATCCACATATCGCTGAGCATGAGGAGACTGTTTGACTTGAAGACAAGCCCCTCCGGATAGACCTCATCATCTCCTATACCGAGCAGCTGCAGCAGGGCCCGCCGGAGCTGGTCATCTCCCGATCTTCCAAGGGATTTCAGCACATCCTCAATGCCCACCCGGAATACGGGAGCCCACACGGAGTGGTAATCAAAGAGTGTACCGTCTTTATCAAAAATAATTCCCTTCAGCGACATGGGAGTCACTATACCAAAAAATGATTGAGAGTACCAGAAAATTCGTATACTTGCAGGTTTCTCAATACTGAAGATTATAGTATCATGTTGGTACGTTTATTTTTAACATCATAGAGGTAAGTATGGCCCAGAAGGAACAGCAGGTATCTAGGTTCGGCATGGTGCTGTTGAGGTTTTTTGTGGGGAAGCCGCTGATCTGGAAATACGGGGTTAAGCATAAGAACATGCAGCCCCTGCTTGATCTCAAGCCCCCTTATCTCGTGCTTTCAAATCATTTGAATACCTTCGATCCCATGATTATATCCTGTTCAGTGCCCCGGAATATCCAGTGGGTCGCATCGGATGTGCTCTTTCGAAACCGCTTCCTGCGGTTTTTACTCAAGCGGGTAGTGGGTGCTATTTCAAAGTCAAAGGCCAAGTCTGACTTCTATACCATACGCCAGATTACCGAGGTAGTTCGAGATAAGGGAATCATAGGACTCTTTCCTGAGGGACAGCGCTCCTGGGACGGCAGGACCCTGCCGATTATGTATGCCACAGCCAAGCTTGTGCGGATGCTGAAGATACCGGTGGTATTCTGTATCCTTGAAGGGGGGTATCATACCCTGCCGAGATGGTCTCCCCACCGGAGGAAGGGGGAGATGACCCTATCCTTCCAGGATCCCTGGATGCCCGAGGAGTTTGCGAAACTCAAGGCCGACGAGATCTTTCAGGAGATTACCCGAAGACTTGCCTACGATGCCTATGAATACCAGCGCAGCCGCCAGATTATCTTTGCCTCAAATCGGAGAGCAGAGTATCTGGAACATGTGCTGTTTGTCTGCCCGTCCTGCAGGAGTATCTCAACCATACACTCCGAGGGGAATCACTGCAGGTGTACCAGCTGCTCTCTTGAAGCTGAAGTGGATCCCTATGGGTTCTTTGTCTTCAATCGGCCGCAGATTGACTTCGAGACGGTGGCTCACTGGAATGATTGGCAGCTGGAATACCTGCGTGAGCAGTTTGCATCCCAGACCTGGGGTCCCGATGAGGTGCTCTTCAGTAACGAAGACGTTACCCATGCGACCGGGTACCGGGACAGTGCCATGAACGATCAGGGAACGGTACGGCTCTCCTTTACCCCAAAGGGGTTTCGTATGGAGGATGATCGGGGAACCTATCTCTTTGATTTTAACGAAATCAACGCTCTGTCTGTGTCGCTCCAGCGTAATATTGAATTCTACGAGGGTCAGACCCTCCATCGATTTGTTACCCCGAAGCCCAGGGCTTCAGCATATAAGTATCTTTCCGCATTTGAATGCCTGGAAGCAGTGACGGATATCGCTGATGCAACTGCCGGCGCGCAATCTCTTTAAAGACGGCAGCAAGAAGGAGGATCTATGGACTTTAACTGGAACTATATTATTCACTTGGGGATTCTTTCAACGGCGATGCTCGCCTCCACGCTCATCAGGTCGAAGATATCATTTTTTCAGCGGTTTCTCATTCCCAACTCTCTGACTGCGGGATTTATCCTGCTGGTATTCTATAACTATATTGCTCCCCGGTTCTTCCTGGACACCCGCATCCTCGGTGAGTATGTCTACCACCTGCTGAATCTCTCCTTCATTGCCATGTTGCTGCGCAAAACTGACAAGCGCAGGGGAGGGATTAAAACCGGAGTGTATCCCACATCGGTGGGGATTATCTCCCAGTATGCCCTGCAGTGTGTGCTGGGACTTCTGATCACCTTTCTATTGATGAACACGATCTATCCGGATCTCTTTCCTGCCTTCGGCTATCTTCTGCCCCTGGGCTTTGCCCTCGGACCAGGGCAGGCCTACGCCATCGGCAGCGGATGGGTTCCTATGGGTTTTTTAGGAGCCGAATCGGTAGCCCTCACCTTTGCGGCCATGGGGTTTATTATTGGGTGCTTCGGCGGGGTGTTCATGATCAATATGGGACTGCGCAGAGGGTGGATCAGTAGTGATGAAGTGAAGAAAATCCGGGAGAAGGGGGTGCGCAGCGGCGTGCTTCCTCCCAAGGCAAACCGTCCCATAGCCGGACGGAGCACCACCGAATCGGAAGCAATTGACACTATGACCCTTCATGTGGCTGTGGTGCTTGCGGTCTATTTTCTCAGTTTCGGCCTGCTTACCCTGCTGACCTATCTGCTTTCATTTATCGGGGAGCTCGGTATGGAACTGGCCACAAACCTCTGGGGCATTAACTTTGTCTTTACGGCCATGACCACCATGGTGGTGAAGGAGATTATGAAGAAGATCAAGGTGCACTATATCGTGGACAACGGCATGCTCACCAGGATCTCCGGGCTTTCTGTGGATCTCATGGTAACCTCCTCTATCGCCGCCATTTCTCTTGTGGTAGTAGGCCAGTTCTGGCTGCCCATACTGATTATTTCGGGGGCGGGGGCGGTGACAGCCTATTTTACCCTTCCCTGGATCAGTTCCCGGATGTTCAAGGACCACCATTTCCAGCGGACCCTGATCCTCTTCGGCGCCTCCACGGGAACCATGCCCACGGGACTTGCCCTGCTGCGGGTGGTGGATCCGGAGTTTGAAACACCCGTCGCAGCGGATTTCATGTATGCCTCGGGGATAGTCTTTTTCATTGCTATTCCCCTGATCCTCTCGATCAACCTGCCTGCCTACAGTGCTGTCCAGGATAAACCGATCTACTTCTTGTATGCTGTACTGATATCCCTAGGATATCTGCTCTATATGCTCATTGCATACGTGGCGGTAACCCGGCGTACATCCTTCAAGAAAGCAGGGAATATCTGGTATCATCAGAAGAAGGAAAAGTAGGTTATGGCAGCAGAGGAGTTGATACACGCGTCCCGACAGCTTTCTGACCAGGTGGATCAGATAGATTTCTCTTCGGTTACCCCATGGGTCTATAATCCCCTGGTATATGCCCGTCAGCCCCACGATGCCTATGTCGAAGCATACGGGGGAGGAGCCAAGCGGGTGGTGTTTCTCGGGATGAATCCAGGTCCCTGGGGTATGGCCCAGACAGGGGTTCCCTTTGGAGAGATCCGGGCGGTGAGGGAATGGATGGGTATTGACCTCCCTGTGGAAAAACCTGAGCGGGAGCATCCGAAGCGCCCAATAGAGGGATTTGGCTGCGCGAAAAGTGAAGTCAGCGGCCGGAGACTCTGGGGGCTTATGGAGCGGCGATATCCCGACTGCCGTGCCTTTTTTGCCGAGCACTATGTGGCAAACTACTGTCCTCTGGTATTTATGCAGGAGACAGGAAAAAATCTCACCCCGGATAAACTGCCCGCAGCCCTGCGGGATGAACTTGAGTCATACTGCATGGATCATCTGGTACAGGTGCTTCGCATCCTTTCAGCTGAGTACGCCGTCGGAGTGGGGGCATATGCAGAACAGAAACTGCTGGAGGCCTCAAGAATACTGGGGCCTGATGCCTTACAGGTGGGAAGGATACTGCATCCAAGTCCTGCAAGTCCCGCCGCTAACCGGGGATGGGAGCAGCAGGCTCTGGAGCAGCTGGTGAATCAGGGAATCTGGTGACTGTGGCGCTCTTCCATGTCAAGCAGCAGTTTTTTCAGCCTCCTGCCCCCCCGATATCCCCCGATACCCCCTCCGGATGGAACCACCCGATGACAGGGAATCACCAGCAGCAGGGGGTTTTCCCCGAGTGCCCGCCCGGCAGCCCGGCGTTTTTTCTCATTCCCGAGCCGGCAGGCGAGATCGGTGTAGGTGCACCTCTGTCCGTAGGGGATTGCAGCTGCGGCGTTCCAGACAGACTGCTGGAATGCAGTACCCCCGATGAGTATGTAGGGGAGGGTAAAGCAAGTACGGTCCCCCGAGGCAAACTGCACAACCTCTTTGATTGCCTGGGCTGCTATGTCAGGAGGGGTGACCGAAGTGCTGGCGTATCCTGGAACGCAGCAGCTATCAGGCTCGGGGGGGATGACGTCAAGCCGATAGAGCTTCTGTCCGGGTGTAAAGGAGAGCCAGAACTCGCCGAGATCTGTGTCGACTGCGTAGAGGTAGCCCTCTTTCATGGATCCTCCTGATTATGGTGCTGGTTGCCTGTTCTCATATTGTCCAGTCATGAAAAGTATGGTATCACAATCAGAGAACGTTTAAAATAGTTTGAATTGGCTGTACTCTGTTATATTGGGTGAATGTTCTGCAGATATACTGTTGAAAAATTTGATAAGAGGGGTGAGAATGGGAGTACGTATACGGTAGTGCTGTAATGTACTATGTATACAGCCCGCTCGCTTGATCATGTCAATAAGTATGAGTATGTAAAAAAAGCTTATCTGTAACATTCAACAAAGTACATGTGTATATAAGTTATCAGCAGAAGTAAGGAACATGATATGAAACACGTTGGACTGCCTTCGTTGTTGGGATTGGTCATGGTGACCATGGTTGCCTTGGGTGGATGCAGGACGACTGTTGCCTTTGATGTGGTTATCCCCGCAGAGGTGAATATGTCGTCCTACCGGACTGTGGGAGTATTTGATTTTACAGAGTATGAACTTTCTCGATTTACCAGCGGCGGTTACATCGAGTTTGACTTCTTCTTTAACGGTTACTATCGGCCGATTGAGGACCGGCTGCTCTCCAGTGAAGTGGCCCGCTATATGACCCAGGAGATGGTGCGCACATTGGACCGGACGGGGTATTTTACGATTATTCCCCCCGGGCAGCTGAGAAGCTACCTGATGAACCAGGCAGCCTTCCAGTTTGATGCCGAGAGACTGCATCGGGCTTTCGGTTTAGAGGCGATGATTATTGGGACCATAGAGGATATGGATACCCGGGAATTCGTCCAGGAACGGGTTGAGAGTACTGTGAACACGGATACAGGAGAGCGGGAACGCATCCTGCGCTCATATTTCATCCAGGAGACCTATCTGCAGATCAGCTACAGCGTGGTATCTGCAGAGGACGGAAGAATCCTGGCTACGAAACGGCTTGACGGGAGAAAGCGTCAGGAGACGCCGATTCCCCGGACCAGTGAAATGCCGACCGGGTGGAGTGAGCGGGATTTTCGCGCTCCCAGTGTGCTGCCCCTCTACCGGCGCATCATTGAAGATTTCACTCCTGAAATCCGGGATCAGCTGGCGCCGAGGACGGTGAGGGAAGTGCGGAGACTTCAGAAAGACACCAGCGGAGATTTCCGGGCTGAACGGGCTGATGAACTGGTGAAGGAAGGGATCTATCGAGAAGCGATCAGGCTTTTCCAGGGGATTTGGTATGAGCAGGGAGATTTCTCTGCGGGCTACAATGCCGCAGTGCTCTATGAGGCACTTGGAGAACTTGATCAGGCGGTGTCATTGATGCGTGATGTGGCGTCGGTAACAGGAGAGCGTCTGGCTTTCCAGGAGCTTAATCGGCTTATCGATGCGCGGGAACAGCGGCTCCGGGCTCAGAAACAGCTGCAGGAATTTGATTGAATCAACTAACCTGTGTATCTTAAGAGGGTACACAGACTAGTAGAATTTTGATGGTGAAGGAGTACAATGTGGCACATGAGAAACAAGAAAACAAACAACCCCAGCATGGGAGTACCCGAGGCAAGAACCAGCCAGGACTCTTTGAGTTGATCGGTGATAGGGAGAAGCTGCAGTTTCTTAAACACTTTACCCTCTATTTCATCGCTGTGCTCGCATCAGCATTCATGAATAACCATATCTATACACTCTATCAGTGGTGGCTGGTACTTTCCCTCGGATGGGGTGTAATCGTGTTGTTTCATTTCATTTATCTGTATATTATTAAACCACGGATACTGCTTTTCCAGAAAGATCAGCAGAGCTAAGCAGAAGGGAGTGATTACGTGGTAAAGAAAACCCTGGATGTCCTATCAATACTGGCAGCAGCTGTTGTCATGGTAATCATTATTTACTCATCTTCTTCACTGCTTGAGGGACGCTTCTATGAAGAGGACGTTCAGACTTCCTGGGATGACATTACCGAATCCTTTGTACGATGGGAGTATGCTGAGCTGGCTCTTGAGCAGGATCAGTTGGGTTCTGTTGATATCGAGAAATCGGCGGATCGGCTTTTTATCAGTAATGTGAGCGGACCGGTGACCGTAACTCCCTGGGACCGGGACTATACCCGCATAGAGTATGACCGCACTGCTGTCTCCTCCTATTATCAGGATGATGTATATGCCGAAATGCGGATGCACAACAGCAATATCGAGGTTACCACCCATTACCGCCCCAATGCCCCGGGAGTGACCGGAGCGGTGGGGTATCATGTCTATCTGGCCAAGGGGACTCGTCAGATTGATATACATACAGTTTCAGGCGAGATAACCCTGGAACAGCTTCCTGATGATGCCAAGGTCAGTATCTCTATGGTGTCGAGCAGGGTCACGGTAGATGGGGGCAGCTCCCTCAGAATCAAGGGATACAGCGGGGAGGTTGATTTTTCCCTCCACGGCGGATCAGCTAAGATCGATGTATACTCCAGTTCGGTTCAGGGGGCCTTTGAACAGTTCTTTGAGAACCAGGAACTTTCGGTTAAAAGTGTCACTGGAAACATCAATGTCACCTTTCCGGAGGATCTCAACAATGTTGAATACCAGGTTCGTACCTCCTCGGGAACGATCAGCCTCTCTCCGGTGCTTGCCCAGTTTCGACGGGAGGGAATGCTCAATGAGGCCAGGGGTGTTGTTGGTTCACCAGATAACCGTATTATGCTTGAAACCTCCTCGGGACATATCAAGCTGAGACTTGCCGGGGATGACCGGGATCTCATGGACCTGGAGGAATTCCATGTCGAGGATGAGGATAATCCATCCCCTGAAGACCCTGAATGAGTGAGTAACTAAGATTACAAAACATCCTCTTTAGATCAAAATGTAATAAAAATACCGATATTTCTCTCTAAGTTCTTGACCTGTTTCGTAGTTTTTACATAAAATGCATAAATATACAGTTATTATGCATCTGTGGAGGTTGTATGCAGCGAAACGCGGCAGGAGTACTGAAGGATTCTGGATTATACCGATCACAATATGAACATGACAGCTGCGGTGTCGGATTTATGGCGTACCTGGACGGTGAAGCGCGGCATGAAGCGGTTACCCAGGGCCTTGAGATCCTCAGGAACCTGCAGCACCGCGGTGCCGTCGGAGGTGATAATAAAACCGGAGACGGCGCAGGGGTGATGACAGCGCTGCCTGATCAGTTTTTCCGTAAAGTGTGCAGCGGATTCTCCCTTCCCGACCAGGGATCCTATGCGGTAGGGATGGGGTTTTTCCCGCCCGAAGCCCGGGAACTGCAGTCATGCAGGGACCGCATTGAAGAGATTACCCTCACCAGAGGTGTGAACCTGCTGGGTTGGAGGAGGGTTCCTGCAGATAATTCACACCTGGGGAAACTGGCCCTCTCTACCGAACCGGCACTGTTTCAATGGTTTATCGGCGGGGAATTCACCCCTCAGCAGCTCTATATATTGCGGCGATGTATTGAACAGGAACTGGAATCGGTCGAACAGTTCTACATCTGCAGCCTTTCAGATGTAACCATCGTCTATAAGGGACTGCTTACCGGTGACCAGGTGGAGTCATATTTCAGTGATCTCCGGGATCCCCTCTATGCATCCTCCTTCTGCATTGTCCATTCCCGGTTCTCAACAAACACCCTTCCTGAATGGAGACTTGCCCAGCCCTTCCGGTATATGGCTCACAACGGTGAGTTCAACACCGTCCAGGGGAATATCAGCAGGCAGCGGTCCCGGGAAGGGTACATGTCCTCCAAAATTATCGGTGAAGACCTCAAGGAGATAGTTCCCATCATTGATGAGACCGGCAGCGATTCATCCGTCTGTGATAACGTCCTTGAGCTCTTCCACATGGCCGGCAGGAGCATGCCCCATGTCATGATGATGATGATTCCCGAAGCCTACAGCCCTGAGATCCATATGAGTGAGGATAAACGGGCCTTTTATGAATACCATGCCACCATCATGGAACCCTGGGACGGACCTGCCGCGGTGGTGTTCACCGACGGTCGGTACATCGGGGCAACCCTTGACAGAAACGGTCTCCGCCCCGCCCGGTACACCATCACCAACGATGGGCGAATCATCCTTGCCTCAGAGACGGGTGTACTCGATATTCCCCCGCAGCAGGTGCGCAGCAAGGGGCGTCTGCAGCCGGGAAAGATGTTCCTGGTGGACCTGGTGCAGCAGCGCCTGGTGCCTGACAATGAAATCAAGGCCCGGATCTCCCGACAGTTCCCCTACCGGAGATGGGTCAAGGAGCGAAATATTGAGCTGCGGGGATTGTTCATGCCCTCCGGAGTACCGAAGCTTGATCCGGACCAGCTGGTCAGCAGGCAGATTCTCTTCGGATATACCGATGAGGATCTGAAAACCCTCATGGTCCCCATGGCGAAGCAGGGCCAGGAGGCTATCGGTTCCATGGGCAATGACACGGGACTCCCGGTGCTCTCCGGTCATGGGCATCTCTTGTTCAGCTACTTCCGCCAGCTCTTTGCCCAGGTTACCAATCCGCCCATCGATCCCCTGCGGGAGCAGCTGGTCATGTCCCTGGAGAGTTATATCGAGAATGAAAGTAACCCCCTCGATATCGCCTCCCGGCAGTACCGGGCGTTGAAGCTGAGTCACCCGATTCTCAGTATCAGGGATATGCTCAGGCTGCGGAAAAACGGGCATCCTGCCCTCATGCCGGTTGAACTGGACTGCACCTTTCCGCCCGACAGCAGCACTGCAGCATTAAAACAGGTCCTGGATAACATATGTGCCGATGCAGAAGCGGCCGCCCGCAGGGGCTTTTCTCTGCTTATCCTTTCGGACCGGGAGGCCGGTCCCCGGAAAGTCCCGGTGCCCCTGCTGCTGGCCGCGGCGGGGATCCATCACCATATGATCCGCATGGGGCTGCGGGGAAAGGTGGGCATCATTGTTGAGACCGGCGAAGCCCGGGAAGTGTTCCATATGGGCCTCTATCTCGCCTACGGAGTGGATGCAATCTGCCCCTATGTCGCCTTTCACACGGTTCGGGAGCTCTCTGAGACCGGTAAGCTCGGGGATATATCACCGGAGGAGGCGTCGGACAACTATGTGAATGCAATCAAGAAGGGTCTGCTGAAGACCTTCAGCCGCATGGGAATTTCTACCCTGCACAGCTTCTTCGGATCCCAGATCTTCGAGGCGCTGGGAATCAGTCAGGAGGTGGTGGACACCTATTTCACCGGTACAATCTCCAGGATTGGAGGCATCGGCCTGGATGATATCGCATCAGAGGCCTTGTCCCGCCACAAAAGCGCATTTCCTCCCCAGGGAGTCCGTCCTAAACTGCTGCCTCCGGGCAGTATCTATCGGTACCGGAAGGGGGGAGAGCAGCACTACTGGAGTCCCCAGGCAATCTATACTCTTCAGCAGGCGGTCAAGACTGATGACTATACGCGGTTCAAGGAATTCACCAGTCTTATGAACCGGTACTACGTGGATCATGGGGAGCTGCGCAGCCTGATGACCTTTAAACCGTCCACCCCCATAGATATCAGTGAGGTGGAACCGGTGGAGGCCATTACCCGACGGTTTGTGTCGGCTGCCATGTCCATCGGATCCATCAGCAGGGAGGCCCATGAGACCATAGCCCTGGCCATGAATGCCCTAAATGCGAAGAGCAACAGCGGTGAAGGGGGAGAGGATCCCCTGAGGGATGCGGTGGATGCCCAGGGCAATTCCAGACGTTCCCGGATCAAGCAGATTGCTTCAGGACGCTTCGGGGTGACCACAGCATATGTGGTCAGTGCCGATGAACTGCAGATCAAGATGGCCCAGGGAGCAAAACCGGGGGAGGGGGGACAGCTTCCCGGGCATAAGGTGAGTGACTACATTGCTAACATACGTCACACCACCCCGGGGGTGACCCTGATCAGTCCGCCCCCCCACCACGACATCTACTCTATTGAGGACTTAGCCCAGCTGATCCTTGACCTGCGGCGGGTGCAGCCTTCGGCACAGGTATCAGTGAAACTGGTATCTGAACCGGGAATCGGGACTATCGCATCTGGAGTAGCCAAGGCTCGGGCGGACCGGGTGCTTGTCTCCGGGCAGAACGGGGGCACCGGTGCATCTCCCCTGACGGCAATCCGGCATACAGGGCTTCCCTGGGAGCTCGGGCTGGCTGAAACCCAGCAGTCTCTGGTTCTCAATTCCCTCCGGGAGAGGATCATACTCCAGACTGACGGCCATTTGAAGACCGGCCGTGACCTTGCCATTGCAGCCCTGCTCGGGGCCGAGGAATTCGGGTTCGGCACCTCTCTGCTTATCTGTCTTGGATGCGTGATGATGCGCAAATGCCATCTCAACACCTGTCCCGTAGGTGTTGCTACCCAGGACGAGGATCTCAGGAAACGATTTACCGGCAGGGCGGTCTATGTTGAGCGGTTTCTCAGGTTTATTGCCCAGGAGCTCCGGGAGGTGATGGCACAGCTTGGTTTCCGGAGTGTAGATGAGATGGTCGGCAGGGTGGATTATCTCCTGCCCGCTGCACCAAAAAGCCACGGAAAAGCTTCCAATGTACGTGTTGACCGGATGCTCTC
>SKJE01000033.1 GCA_007116075.1 Spirochaetia bacterium | reverse complement strand
TGGTGACCATAGCGGAGGGGTCCCACCCGTTCCCATCTCGAACACGGAAGTTAAGCCCTCCAACGCCGATGGTACTGCAGTTCGCTGTGGGAGAGTAGGTCGTTGCCAGACTTTTTTTATGTTTTGACCACTAGGTAATAGAGAGCGTAAATATATATAAAAGAGTATATAGCCATACTGTTACAAGTAATCATGCTATGGTACAATAAGAGTTATCGTATAAGGATGGAAACCGTTGAAACCACGAAACATTCTTCAACTTAACTCATTGGGAGCAAACAGGCTATGAGCAGAATGCTGTTTATTCTGGGCGTCAGTTTTGGCAGTATCTTACTAGGATACATCATTCAACTTCTATATGTGCAGCTGCTTAAGGGAGAATACCAGCGGGCAGCCCGGATCTCTACAATCCTGAAGATTATCTCCCTGCTGGTGATCCAGCCGGTGACTATCATCCATTCATTCTGGAATCTCAACCTGGGAGTTCATACACAGCTTCTTATGCTTCCCGCCCTCGGTGTGCTTGCATTAGCCGCAGGGGCAGGAGGAGCACTGCTCTTTATTCGGATATTTCATGTTTCGCCGAAGAAGGCAGGAAGTGTATTCACCACCAGCATGTTTTCTAATTTTGGTAGTTTCGGCGCTCTCATTGGGTACGGGCTCTATGGACAGCTGGGATTTTCCCTTGTCCAGCTCTACAGGGCCTTTGAGGAGGTGATCTATTTCTCCATAGGATTTCCTCTCTCCCAGCAGGTAAGCCAAGGGAATCTCCGGGGACTGCGGATCAGTCGGAGGATGATCATGGAGCGACCGATTATTCTCATTCCGATATCAGGAATAATAATTGGGAGTTTGATGAACATATCGGGGATTTCCTCACCCAAGATGCTCACTAATGCAACACATATTCTGATTCCACTCATGGCAGGACTGATGGGACTCTCCATAGGGCTTACCCTGCGGACCTCAAAGATCAGGAACTACACCAGGGAGATCCTTATGGTCCTGGCGGTGAAGAACCTCATCGTTCCAGCGGTTGTGATCCCCGCTGCGTTTCTGTTGGGACTCGGCGGCATCCTGGACGGGGCGCCCTTGAGGGTTGTTATATTTATATCCTTTATGCCCAGCGCATTCCTTGCACTTGTTCCTCCTGTCCTGTATGATTTCGACTTGGATTTGGCAAATTCTGCCTGGCTGGCAACTACTGGGGCTTTACTGGTGGTATTCCCACTGCTCTACATGTTGCTGATCTGACACAGAAGGGGGAGGAACAACCATGCGACATATTGAGATTTTCTCAGAGGTGGGCACACTAAAGTCGGTGCTGCTCCATCGTCCCGGAAGGGAACTGGAGTCCCTGACTCCCCAATATCTTGACTCCATGCTCTTTGAGGATATTCCCTATCTGGAGCAGATGCAGCAGGAGCACGACTCCTTTGCCCAGCTGCTCAGGGATGAGGGCAGTGAAGTGCTCTATGTGGAAGAACTGCTTAAGGATGTCCTTGTATCGGATCAGCGACGCCGGGAGGCTGCCCAAGCTCTAGTGGATGCATCCATGCTCTTATCTCCCTCCTTAAGGGAGGTGATTAGGGATTATGTGCTACACCTTGATGCCGGTCAGCTGGTTCAGATCCTTATCGGAGGTTTGCTGAAGCATGAAATTGATCCCCTGATAACCGAAAAAACGCTTTCTTATTATATCAGGGACGCATACCCGTACTACATCAATCCCCTCCCGAACCTCTACTTTACCCGGGATCCTGCTACGGTGATCGGAAGAGGGGTCAGCATCAACCGGATGAAGACCGAATCCCGGATACGGGAAAACTGGATGATTTCATTGATCATGAAATACCATCCCCGGTTCCAGTCTGTTGTCACCTATGAATCCTATGCTCCCGAGAGCAGCATTGAGGGAGGCGATATCCTCATGCTCTCTGAGGATACCGTTGCCGTCGGCTGCAGTGCCAGGACCTCTGTCCAGGCAATTGAGGATTTTACCCGGCAGATGACCTCCCCGGTTGAGACTGGAGGTCAGGGGGTGAAGCAGGTGCTGGTTATCCAGATCCCCTTCACCCGGGCCTATATGCACCTGGATACCATCTTCACCATGGTGGACCGGGACGCCTTCTGTATCTACGGAGGAGTGGAGCCCCAGTTGCACACCTATCTCATGACCAGGGGATCGGGAGACCGGCTTACGGTACAACCTGAGTCATCACTAGTCGGTGCCCTGGAGAAGGTGCTGAAGCTTCCGTCGGTACGACTGATACGCAGCGGTGGCGGGGATTCCATAGCTGCCTCCCGGGAACAGTGGAATGACAGCACCAATACCTTTGCGGTTGCCCCGGGCAGAGTTGTCACATATCGGAGAAATGTGGTATCAAATGATACATTGGAACAAAACGGGATTACCGTACTGCCCATCAGAGGCTCGGAGCTTGTTCGAGGAAGGGGCGGTCCCCGCTGCATGAGTATGCCGCTGGTCCGGGAACCGTTGCTATAGGAGGATTTGGATGGCCGTTAACCTGAGAGGAAGGAATCTGCTGACGTTGAAGGATTTTACCCCTGAAGAGATCAAGTTCCTGCTGGATCTCTCTGTTGACCTGAAACGCAAGAAACGTTCCGGAGTACCCGGGACCCTGCTGCAGGGCAAGAATATTGTACTGCTCTTTGAAAAGGCCTCCACCCGTACCAGGTGCGCCTTCGAAGTGGCTGCCTTTGATGAGGGAGCCCGGGTGACCTTTCTGACAAACAGCCAGATGGGGAAGAAGGAGTCTATTGAGGATACCGCCAAGGTACTGGGCCGGTACTATGACGGGATAGAGTTTCGGGGATTCAAGCAGGAGACGGTAGAACTGCTTGCACAATACTCAGGCGTACCCGTCTGGAACGGACTGACCGATACATATCATCCCACCCAGGTATTGGCTGACTTGATGACTGTCAAGGAACATGTGCATAAGCCGCTCCATCAGGTACGGTTTGTCTTTGCAGGCGACTGCCGGAATAATATGGCCAATTCCCTCATGATCGGTGCGGCAAAGCTCGGCATGCACCTTACCCTGCTGAGTCCGAAAGAACTTGCTCCCCAAAAGGATCTGCTGGAGGAAATGCGCCAGCTCTCGCAGCAGACAGGAGGTGAGATCATCGTGACGGACAAGGTGAAGGCAGGAGTTGCCGGGGCTGATGTGATCTACACTGATGTATGGGTATCCATGGGCGAAGAGGAGCTTTTTGAGAAGCGGATCTCCCTGCTGAAACCCTACCAGGTGACCATGGACATGATCAGGGCAGCCGGAAATGACCAGGTAAAGTTCATGCACTGCCTGCCGGCATTCCACGACCTGGAAACCGATATAGCAAAGGATGTTCATGCCCGGTTCGGACTGAAGGAGATGGAGGTGACCGACGAAGTCTTCCGCAGTTCCTGCTCGGTGGTCTTCGATGAAGCTGAGAACCGTATTCATACCATTAAGGCTGTCATGGCCGCTACGATCGGGAATCTCTAGAAAGCCCCAAATTATTCATCAGCTGCAGGTAGAACTGCAGGCTGCTCAGGAGGTTTTCCTCTGAGATACGCTCGTTGGGTGAATGCATCAGGTCAATATCTGCCTGGGTCAGTCTGTAGGGGCTGAACCGGCAGATTCCCGAACACAGATGCTCATACTTCCTCGAATCTGTACCCCCGGTCATGAGGTAGGGTGCTGTAATCGCGTCGGGAAATACCTGGGAGATGGTGCGGCTAACCAGCTGGAAAGCCGGGGAAGCTGTATCGGTGATCCGGGAGGCCTCCTCTACCCGCAGGGAGCGTACTGTTATCGGTTTGTCTTTCATGTGGCGCTTCACGTGCTCAATGACATCAGCCTCTTGATCACCCTGGAGCATCCGGTAGTTCACGGTTGCCCATGATTCTGTTGACAGCACATTGGGAGCATCGCTTGCCTTTGCCATCGTCGGGGCGGCGGTGGTCCGCAGCATGGCGTTGCCTGGAGGCGTCTTCGAAAGCATCCTCAGAATGAACGGCCTGAAGAGCCAGAGATTGACAACGGCTAGTCTCTGAATAAGCGGAAGATGGGGAGCTATCGTCTTCAGGAGCTTTCGCGGGACCGGAGTGAGCCTGAGCGGGTGCTGACGGTGTTCCAGGGTGGAGACTGCCTGGCTGAGCAGTCCGAGACTGGTTCTTCTCGGGGGCATCGATGCGTGGCCTCCCCCTGAGTGTGCTTCCAGTTCGATATCAGCGTAACCCTTTTCTGCGGTTCCTACCATGGCAATAGGCTTGTCTACACCGGGCATAACTCCATGGGTGACGCATCCCCCCTCATCTAAGAGAAGGAAAAAAGTGATTCCCCGGGAGGCAAAGAATGAAGCTGCTGCCCTTGCCCCGGTTCCGCCTATTTCCTCATCGTGGCCCAGGACTATCCAGACAGTACGTTTCGGGGTAAATCCCCTGCGGAGAAGCAGCTCTAAGCTTTCCATAAGGCTCACCAGCTGCACCTTCATATCCACGGCACCCCGTCCCCAGATATACCCGTCACTCCGATAGCCCGAAAAAGGGGGGTGATCCCAGTCTTCGGGATCACCCGGGGGAACCACATCCTGATGGGCGGTCAGCAGCACCGGCTCCAGAGAGGGATCAAACCCCTCCCAGCAGTAGATCCTGGTCCATCCTTCACCTTTGGTGAAGGAAAGGTGTGTATGAATAAGCGGATAGGTCTCTTCGAGCCATCGGCCGAAGGCTTCAAAGCAACTGTCATCCCCCCCGGATATTGTCTGATACTGAATGGCCCTTATCAGGTTATCAGCCGCAGGCATAAGCTCCGCTTGCAGGGGGGCATCTGGCTGGACAGGTTCAGAATTATCCCTGCAGCGCAGGGTACGCAGCAGCAGAAACAGGATTACGAGTATCAACAGGATAAGCAGGACAAGTATAAACATTCCCATGGTATCCTCCCGGCTTTCAGTAGCCGAACCTGACTGCTCCGAGGAGAAACAGTATCGAGATGATAAACAGCAGCGCCTGGATTTTCCAGATCCAGGCCAGCCATTTCAGGTAGCTTACTCCTGAGATGGTCAGGCAGATCAGCAGCAGTGCATTGGTGGGATAGAGTATGTTGGAAAACCCGTCACCGAACTGGAAGGCCAGCACCGCACTCTGCCGGGACAGACCGACCATATCAGCAAGGGGTGTGATAATAGGAATAATGAGAAAGGCCTTGGCTGAACCGGAACTGATAAACACGTTCAGCAACAGCACCAGGGCATAGACCATGATTACCGCAGCATAGGGACCCTGACCGGAGATCATCAGGGATGCTCGAAAGAGGATGGTATCCATAGCGTGGGAGCTCACCATGATGTGCTTGATGCTTGATGCCATGAGGATCAGGATGGTTCCCGGAGCAATCCCGACCGCTCCCCGGAAGAAGGATCGGCCGATTTCCCGACAGGACATGCCGGACAGGGCTCCTGAGCCGATACCGCCGGCAAGGAAACACAAAAGTACCGCCGGCAGGATCAAATCCGCCCAGCTGCTGCGGGACAGCAGGATAATCAGCAGCGCCATAACTGCCATGGAAGCGGTAAACCACCAGAGCGCCCGCTTTCGGCGTTCATCCAGCAGTACGGGTTCATCAATGAGAACGGCTGCTGTGTCGGGAACTTCCCTGTGAGAGGATGTGCGGACAACATACCATGTGTAGATACTGTAGACGGTGATAAATATGAACAGCCGGTAGAGAAATCCGCTGAACAGGGGCAATCCTGCAAGCCGCTGGGCTACTCCGATAGTAAATGGGTTGGTAAGCGCGGCGGCAAACCCCATGGCAATCGCCCCGAGGCTCAGCCCGAGACCGGTCAGCCGGTCCCACCCCATACGGACAGCAAGGGCGGTAAGCAGGGGGACCAGCACCACAACCTCCTCCATGCTTCCCAGGACACTGCCAAAAAGCATGAGCACCAGGATAATGAGAGCTTCCATGTGATAGCGCCGGGTACTGAAGCTGCTGATAATCCCTTCCAGCAGTGAATGGAGAATACCCCCGCTGTTCATCACACTCACGGCTCCTGCAATAAGGCACATGAAGATCATGATAGTGATGATCATCAGCCCGTCATCACCGAAAAGGACCTCCACGGTTGCAGTATACCACCTCCATACAGGCAGGGATGGAGCATCGGTATATGAGAAGCTTCCCTCAACTATGCTCATACCCTGGGGGGTATCTACCCGTTCATAGGTTCCTGCCGGTACTGCCCGGGCTGTAATTCCAGTAAGGGTGATGAGGATCAGCAGGATCCCTCCTGCTAGAAAGAGGGACTTCATCCCGATGCGGAGTATGTCGGTTTCTGTGTGTTTCATGACCGGTTCACTATACCATAGATAGGGATGTTCGAAGGGAAAAAACTTTTTTTGGCGTTCATATTTTCTTCACACAACCTCAGTATAGTACAGATACAAAATCAATGTATAATGATACTCCCTGAGGAGTATCGCAGGAGGATAAGATGGGTAAAAAAATTGCTGCTGCATCGGTACTGATGCTGTTTGTGCTCGCTTCAGTCTCAGCCCAGGGGGCTGCTGAAACCTACCAGATGCAGGAGACGGTTCCTTCACAGGACGGAACGGTAGTGCTTCAGGGAAGAGACTATACCGGGACCCTTGCTTTAGAGGATGACCGAGTGGTGCTTCAGTCGGGTGATGATCGCTATGTATTGCATGTACACCCCATGTACACTGCAGGTATCGATGTTGAACCGGATGAGCGGGTTTCCCTCTACGGCTATGAACTGCCTTCAGGGATGTTCGATGACGGGAGAACACATATAATGGTCAGTCGGGCAACCATAGCAGGTGAGACGATTGTTATGGGTCTTGCTGCTGAGCAGGGACGTCTGGTGGTTCCTGAGGACCAGCTGTTCCGGATGGTGCCTGCATCCAGGATGTTCGTCCAAGAACGTTCAGGGTGGTTCTTCGGCAGGGGCGTCCATCGGTTGAGTGCTCCGGCTCATTGTTATGACCAGCAGTTTGGACAGAATCGCCGGGGGTATGCTGATACTCAGGATTCGTTCCAGCAGCCGCAGTCCCGGATGTCATTTCCCCGGGGACGGCAGGGGAGGTAGTCGTGGCACGTATCCTGGTGGTGGAGGATGAACCCCGCCTGAGAAAAATCATAAGAGACTTTCTCTCCGCCCAGGGATATGAGATAGTTGAGGCAGGAGAAGGGCTTTCCGCAGTGCGGAAAGCCCTTGATCATCAGCCTGATGCGGTTATCATGGATATCATGCTGCCGGGTATAGATGGATACGAAGCTGCCAGGAGAATCAGAGAAGACCGGATTGTTCCTGTGATCATGGTAAGCGCAAAGGGTGAAGAAGTTGATCGGCTCAAGGGGTTTGAAGCGGGTTCTGATGACTACATGGTCAAGCCCTTCAGTCTCCGGGAGCTGCATGCCCGTTTGAAGGTAGTCCTGCGCCGGGGAGGGGAGGCACAACCGGTAGAGCAGCGGTGGAGCCATCTAGTCTTCACGGTGGATCCGCTTCGTCGGCTGGTATATTCCAGAGACAAACCGCTGCCCCTTACGGATCTGCAGTATCGCCTGCTGATGCTGCTTATGGGTCGTCCGGGGGTTGTGTTTTCCAGGGATGACATCCTTGACCGCCTCCAGGAGGAGGACCATGAAAGCCTCGGCCGGACGGTGGATGCCCATATCAAGAATATCAGGAAGCTCATAGAGCCGGATCCTGCCCGCCCCCGGTACCTGCTGACCCGGTGGGGGGCAGGGTACTACTTTGCAGAAAAGGAACCGCTATGAAAATACCCCTCTGGATGAAGCTTTCCGGCGGATTCTTAACGATCATCATGATCTTCGGCCTGGTGCTTACCCTGTTTATCCGGCAGTCAGCAGGACGGCAGCTCTCCCAGTTTGTCCAGACCAGTGATATCGAGTTCTCCCGGGAAATAGCAGGGATGCTTACAGAGGAACTGCAGTATATCGAACCGGGAGGTGTTAGTGAACATATGCTCTTTGATGAGCTGCTCATGGAAGGCCTTTCGTCGTCCCGGATGATGGGTCCGCGCTCTCATCGGGAGGGAGGGCTTTTTATGTTTCATTCCATGATGCATCGGGGGCGAAGTGAATTTCAGGAGATTGTTCTGACCGATTCTGAGGGGAATGTGCGCAGGGTCTACGGACCCCCGGAGGAATTGGAGCAGCTTCCCCGAATACTTCCTCCCTCCGGGGGAACACCGGTCTATTCCAGCGATGATGTGGTGGGTTATGTGTACGCCGGGACCATGATAGATCCTGCCCTGGACCAGTACCATCGGCAGCTGCTGACCTCCCTTGATCGTTCCGTAAGCCTTGCTGCCCTGATAGCCCTCGCTGCAGCGGCCGGGATGAGCCTGGTACTGTCTTTTCACATCATCTCACCGGTAACCTCCCTCAGGAGGGCGGCAGGATCGATCGCCCGAGGGGATTATCATGTCCGGGTGAAGATTGCCCGGAAGGATGAACTGGGGGATCTTGCCCGGGATTTCAATGAGATGGCTGAGGCGCTTCACCGCGGGGAGCAGTGGAAGCAGCAGGTGATTTCAGATTCCGCCCATGAACTGAGAACTCCTGTTGCGCTGCTAGCTGCCGAAATTGAGATGATGCTGGAAGGTGTATATGCTCCGGACCGGGAGCAGCTGACCCATATGCAGCGAGAGGTGGGTCAGCTCACCAGACTTATTGATGAACTGCAGACCCTCTCTGAGGTTGAATCCGGGAGGGTGCAGCTGAAGGAACAGCAGGTGCACCTCAGGGATTTCCTGGAGCAGATTGCAGCGTCCTTCTCCCATACTGCGGATAAAACTGATGTCACATATACCTGTCAAAGGGTTATCCCCGAAGGAGCCGTTGAAATACCCCGGGAAGCACTGGTTTCTTTCGATCCGGGACGTATTGAGCAGGTGGTGGTGAACTTGCTGAAAAACGGGATGTCCTTCACTCCCCCGGAAGGGAGCATTGACCTGTCCTGTTATAGCGGTGTCGACGGAAAGGTCGTAGTTGCTGTGGAGGATTCAGGGCCGGGGATACCTCTTCAAGAGCGTTCCCGGGTGTTTGACCGGTTCTACCGGGTGGAGACCCACCGGGATCGGAGACAGGGTGGGGCGGGACTCGGACTCGCTATCAGCAGAGAGATCATGCGCCTCCATGGGGGAGTACTTTCAGCTGTTGATCCAATTCGATTGGGTGGAGCTCGATTTGAGATGAAATTACCCCAGGGTGTGGTACATTCCGCTACATAGGTGTATAGTATTGCTATGACAGCCGAAGGATACATCGTAATCACACTTCTGCTTGGTTTTGGTTTTCTGGCTGCAGCAGCAGGCCTGCTGGTGATCACCCGACGTCATAACAGGGAAATCAAGGCGCTTCAGCAGGAACTGCTGCAGGAGCGGCAGCGTATGAACCATACCGAGTCGGAGCGGAGGGGGCTCTCCGGTCAACTGGAAGCGGCACGGCGAAGTCTTTCCGGGAGTGAGCGGCGAATCTATGAGCTGGAGGGAGAACTTCGCCGGAGACAAGCGGAGGTTGACCAACGTATCGGTGAACTCCACCAGGCGCGTCTTTCCCTGGAACAGGAACGGCAACGTATCATTGAAGAAGATCAGCGCAAGCGAAAACTGGAGGAGGAGAACCGCACCCGGCTCTGGGCACTCCATGAGCAGGAAACCCAGCGGAAACTGCGGGAGCTCTGCGGAAGAAGCGAACTCTCCTTTCTCAGTTTTGATAACAGTTCCCTGCCCGGGGACTTTGATGCATCCCTGAAGCCTGACTTCATGATCCGGTTTCTTGACCAGTATGTCATATTTGATGCGAAGCATTCAGCCTCGCAGAACCTCTCTGGGTATATTGCAGGCCAGGCTCAACTGACTGCACGCAAACTATCCCGATCCGCCCAGCAGGACCAGTTCTATCCCAGGATATTCTTCGTGATTCCCTCACTGGATATTGGTGCATTGAAGACCCTCTCCTTCTATGAAGGGGGATACCACTTTCACTGCATCTGCCCGGAATCCCTGGAGGCGGTGCTTGTGCTGTTCAAGCTGCTGGAACAATATGAATTTGCAGCATCATGCAACCCCCAGGATCGTGAGCACATTGTACGGGTAATTGCCGCGCTGCAGCAGCAGATCCGGTATCAGAATGCGGTAAATGTGATATCATCGTTTCGGGGTATCCAGGCACTCTCCTCCCAGGAAGTGCTGGACAGCGATATGCGGCGCTGCATTGACGACATCCGCAGGAATATGAGAATAGAAAACTTTACCCCCTCTCAGCTGAAGCGGCTGATCCAGGATGAGCAGGCACTCCGGGAGGAACTGCTTACCCTGGTGACTCCCCAGAAAGCTTCAGTTGAAGAGGAGGATATGGATGAGGCAAAAGGATATTGATTCAGTTAACTAAATATTTGACAAGCGGTATACGGTGGTTTATGATTACTGACAGAGAACACGAGAAGTGTCGGAGGGTGTAATGAAATTGGGAAAAATTGATATTCCGGAACTGTTTAAGAAACATGTCCCGCCTGGATTCAAGTTTATTCAACGGGAGGATCATGATTTTCTCGTGGTGGATTCGATCTTCTGCAGGCATGGCCATGACCTTTTGGTTGATTCTGTACAGATCCACGGACAGCCCTCCATCAAACTTGACGTGAGCATTGAGAACCGGCAGGGAGTGATGTATATAGATTCCTACTGGGGAAGCCATGCGAAGCTGTTCAGCTTTTTCCCCGGCTACATCCATGATCACGCACTGGTTGAAGCCCGCTGTCCCCATTGCGGGGTGAGCATGATGGAACCCTACCAGTGCGATGAAGAGGGATGCAATTCTGACACCGGCATTGTCTTTTATCTGCCGGGAGAACAGAATCGGGTGCATGTATGTGCCAAGCTGAACTGTCCCAGCCATCGGCTTGAGATTATCGACATACCCAGTGACCTGGTGAAAACTATCAGTCACATCAACTTCTTTGGTGAGGGTATTGAAGACCTCTTTGGAGATTTCTAATGAACTATATAATTATAGAACCAAACCTCTGCAAGGGGTGCAGGGTATGCATTAACAGCTGCCCGAAGCACTGTATTATGCTCGGGGATTCTATCAATGATATCGGGTACCAGTATGCCCAGTTCAGGACGGATGCGCACTGCACCGCATGCGGTATCTGTTTCTATGTCTGTCCTGAATTCGGTGCAATCCGGGTATTCAAGGATGAGGAGGCATAGCATCATGGGTAAACGCTTAATGAAAGGAAATGAAGCGGTAGTACACGGTGCTCTCATGGGCGGGGCTACCCATTTCTTCGGGTATCCCATCACCCCCGCAAGTGAGATTGCCCACGGTGCCGCGCAGTACTTTCCCGTCTCCGGACGCTGTTTTCTCCAGGCGGAGAGTGAAGTGGCGGCGGTAAATATGCTCTACGGTGCTGCAGGAAGCGGAGCCCGGGTGATGACAGCCTCTTCCGGACCGGGGTTTGCGCTTATGTCTGAAGGACTTTCATACCTGGCGGGTGCCCGGCTTCCCTCTGTACTCGTTGATGTGCAGCGTGCTGGTCCGGGGCTTGGAAATATCTGGCCCGAGCAGAGCGACTACAACATGGTTGTGAAGGGGGGTGGGCATGGAAACTACAAGAATATTGTACTGGCTCCCTATTCAGCCCAGGAGATGTGCGACTTTACCCGCAGGGCCTTTTCCCTGGCGGATACATACCGCATGACCGTCTGCATCCTCTCGGATGCATACATCGGACAGATGATGGAGCCCGTTGAACTTTCCGGTGACATGGCTGAGGGAAAGCGAAAAGACTGGGCGGTTTACGGTGATGTAAAGAGCAGGTCCAACCTTATCACCTCCATCTACATGGATCCCCAGCTGCTTGAGAAGCATAACCACCAGCTGCAGAGCCTCTATGCACAGGTGGAAGAAGAGTGTGTCGCCTATGAGCCCTACCAATTAGATGATGCCGATGTAGTCTTTGCGGCCTACGGAATTACTGCCCGAATCTGCATGAGCGCAGTGGACAAACTACGTAACCAGGGTGTTCGTGCCGGGCTGCTGCGTCCCCAGACGCTCTTCCCCTTCCCCAAAGAGCCCATAGCCCGTGCTGCAGACAGGGGTGCGGTGATTATTGCTGTGGAGCTAAGCAACGGTATGATGGCCGATGATGTTGAACTGGCAGCAAAGGGACAGAGCCGGGTACTGCGCTACGGCTGGCTGGGGGGAGTGATTCCCACGGTCGATGAGATCGTAGAGCGGACAGTCAGGGACCTGGAACGAGGAGGAGTGCAATGATAAAACACGAGAAACCAAAGTCATTCTACGATACCTTTGAACGCAAGGGAGCCGGTCAGCAGGTCTCTCATTACTGTCCCGGCTGCGGGCATGGGACTGTACATAAACTTATTGCCGAAGCCCTGGTTGATTTCGATGTGGCCGATCGGACAGTATTTATGTCCCCTGTAGGCTGTTCGGTATTTGCCTACTACTACTTTGATGTGGGGAATTTCCAGTGTGCCCATGGGAGGGCCCCCGCAGTGGCAACCGGTGTACGCAGGACTCTGAAGGATGCCCTGGTTATCTCCTACCAGGGGGACGGTGACCTGGCGGGAATCGGTACTGCCGAGATCATCCATGCGGCCAACCGTGGTGAGAATATGACGGTGTTTTTTATCAATAATGCGATCTACGGGATGACCGGCGGTCAGATGGCTCCCACTACCTTGGTGGGGCAGAAGACCACCACCACGCCTACCGGACGCAGTGAGCAGAACGACGGGGGTCCCCTCGGCATGGCGGAGGTGATGCAGGCGATCAAGGCGCCGGTATACATTGAGCGGGTATCCCTGGGTACGCCCCAGGGAGTTCTCAAGACCCGCAGGGCAGTACGTAAGGGGCTGCAGTACCAGATTGAAAAGCGTGGGTTTTCTTTTATAGAGATTCTCTCCCCCTGCCCGATCAACTGGAAGATGGACCCCCAGACTTCCCGGAAGTGGCTGACCGACAAGCTGGAGCCGGTATTTCCGGTACAGTCCTTCCGGGATGAGGGAACCGGTGAAGCTCCTCCGGCCTTCCGGGAGAAACGGATGCTCAAGGGGAAGGATCTGCTGAAACTGCTCCAGGGAGATACGGCGATCACGGAGGTTACAGAAAGTACCTTGGAGGAGACCCAGTACGTGAAAATCGCCGGTTTTGGAGGCCAGGGGATTCTCTCCGCCGGGATGTTCCTGGCAAAGGGTGGAATTGCCGAAGGGCTCCATGCGACATGGCTTCCCTCCTACGGCCCGGAGATGCGAGGAGGCAAGGCCTATGCCAGCGTAATTCTTTCAAAGCAGCTGATCGGATCACCTGTGGTGGACTTACCCAACGTACTGATTGCGATGAACCTTCCCAGTCTTATCGCCTTTGAGGACGATGTCCAGGAGGGAGGAATCATCCTGGTGAATTCCTCTATTATCGATCGGAAAGTCAGCCGCAGCGACCTTCGTGCTGTGCATATTCCAGCATCAGACATTGCCAAAGAGGGCGGACTTATTGCAGCATCCAACATGGTGATGATCACTGCATATCTTGCGGTGACCGGTACCTTGAAGGTGGATACCATCAAGAAGCTGCTTCCCCAGAGTGTGCGCAGGAAGGAACATGTTGATAAGAACCTGAAGATTGTTGACGCCAGCATAGCCTATTTGAAACAGCAGGGTGTAATCTGAAACTGAGGAGTGAGCCATGGGAGAAGGATATACCATGCTGATCATTAACCCCGGTTCGACTTCAACGAAGGTTGCTGTCTACCGGGGAACCAGGGAGCTTTGCTTCCATGAGGTAACCCATGACTGGAGCCGCCTGGAGCAGTTTCCCTCAATTGCTGACCAGGAGGAGTACCGTTATGAATGTATCCTTGAGGCGCTCCAGGACGATGCCGACCTCCTGGATGACCTCAGTGCAGTGGTAGCCCGGGGGGGGCTGCTGCACCCGATAGAAAGTGGTGTCTACCGGATACATGAGGACATGCTAGAAGACCTCCGCAGTGCCCGGTACGGAGAACACGCCAGTAACCTCGGTGCATTAACTGCACAGCGGTTCTGCAGCCGGTATCATGTTCCCGGATTTATCGCCGATCCGGTAGTCGTCGATGAGCTTTGCGACGAAGCCCGACTTTCCGGTATGCCTGAACTCGAACGACGCAGCATCTTTCATGCCCTCAATCATAAAAGCGCCGCCCGTCGTGCGGCGGATGAACTTGGTATGCCCTATGAAGCGGTCAGTCTTATTGTTGCCCATTTGGGGGGCGGCATCTCGGTGGGTGTCCATCTGCAGGGACGGGTGGTGGATGTGAACAATGCCCTGGACGGGGATGGTCCCTTCAGCCCTGAACGCTCCGGGGGCGTGCCCGCCGGACAGCTTGCAGCATTGACCGCTTCCCAGCAGTATACCTTGCCGGAGATCCAGAAAAAGATCTGCGGCAAGGGGGGTGTGTTTGCCTATCTCGGCACCAAGAGCATGATAGAAACCGCCCGGAGGGCAGCTGAAGGTGACCACCTTGCTGATCTTGTGCTTCGCAGTATGGCCTATCAGGTGAGCAAGGAAATATGCAGTCTCGCAGCGGTGCTCTGCGGGAAAGTCGATTCCGTGGTACTCACCGGCGGAGCGTCCCAGCTCAAGGAGCTCACCGACGAGATTATCCGGCGGGTCTCTTTTCTCGCTCCGGTACAGATTATTCCAGGGGAACGGGAGATGGTTGCCCTGGCGGAGAACGGACTTCGGGTGCTCACCGGGAAAGCTGAACCGGGGAATTACCGGAAAAGACCGTAAAAGGAGGGATCACAAGTATGGGGCTGAGGGAATTTCTTGCAGCAGACCGTCCGGCGCGGGTTGCGGTAGCACAAGCTGCCCACAGGGAGACTTTGGCGACAGTGCATGAGGCTCTTGCGGCAAAGATCGCGGAGGTGGTGCTCATTGGTGATGCGGAGCTGATCAAGCGGACCGCCGATGAGTACCATTTTGATATCACCGGCTCTGATATCATTGATGAAGCGGATGAACAGAACATTGCCCTGATCGCGGCAGGACTCGCACGGGACGGGGAGGTCCAGGCGGTTATGAAGGGTAATATCCATACCTCCGTATTCACCCGGGCGCTGCTTGATTCTTCCATGGACCTGATAGATTCCGGCGGGGTAATCAGCCATGTGAGCCTCTTCGGACTGCCGGGGTATCCGAAACCGCTGTTTTTAACCGACTGTGCAGTGAATATCAAACCTGACCTCACCAGGAAGATCGGTATACTCAGGAATGCGATTACCGCAGCCCGCCGGATGGGCATAGCGATTCCAAAGGTCGCCTGTATTGCTCCTGTGGAGTCGGTGAACGAGAAGATTGAGAGTACCGTCCATGCTCGGGATTTGGTGATGATGCAGGAGCGGGAACACTGTTTTGGGGATGTGGTGTTGGAGGGGCCTCTAGCACTAGACGGGGCACTCAGCAGAGATGCTGCTCAGGTCAAGGGAATAGAATCTGCTGTCGCTGGCGACGCCGATATCCTGTTGTTTCCCAACCTCGATGCGGGAAACGGGGTCTATAAAGCCCTTGCGCTCTTCGGCGGTGCAGAACATGCAGGAATCCTTGCCGGGCTGAAAGTACCCGCAGTACTGACCTCCCGGTCCGACAATGCACATACCAGACTGCTCTCCCTGCGGTTCGCTCTCTGTACTTCCGCAGCACAGGCTCATTGACGCACTATCTCATATCCGTATACAGTATCTGTGGAGGTGTTCGGATATATGGCAGCAGCTCGTTGGTTAGGAAGCATCATACTTGTTCTTATCATTGCTTTTGGTCTCTTTGCCGGGTTCTACTGGTTCTTTCCAGAACAGTACCAGCGGATCTTTTCAGGTGAACAGCAGGGCCCCCCGGAGGAACTCGTACGTTCAGTGGAATCCCTCGAAGAATCACTCAGGGACGCAGGGCTCTCAGGGGAAGAGATACGCCGGGTGATGGAACAGATAGACCTGAGGGTGCTCACGAATCTTCTGGAGGAGGGAGTCCAAAAGGGAGTTGAGACAGGTGGTGATTTCTTTGACCTCATGAAGGAGCGTATTGATTTTTCCGGTGTTGATACCGAAACAGTACGCCGGGCATTTCAGGAGCGTACCAGGGACATTGACTTTGGAGAAGCCCTGCGTAAGCTTGGGCAATCTGCCGAGAAGGGCCTGGAAGCACTTGCCGAGATGATCCGTTCAGGTACGAGCCGTTGATTGTTACCTTTCTCGGTACCGGGACTTCCCACGGTATTCCGGTAATCGGCTGCAGCTGCCGAGTATGCAGCTCCTCGGACCCGAAAAATACCCGGTGGCGATCAGCCGTCCATATTACCGGTGGAGAGGATTCTCTTCTGATCGACACTCCTCCGGAGTTAAGGCTGCAGGTAATCCGTTCGGAAATCCGTCGTGTTACGGCGGTGCTCTACACCCATAGTCATGCGGATCATCTCTTCGGAATCGATGATCTGCGGGTCTTTTCCCGACATGCCCCCCTTCCGGTCTATGCCGACAGGGCAACCCTCGAGGAGATCAGCAATACCTTCGGATATATCTTCAAGCCCCAGCGCAAGGGCGGGGGAATACCGGAACTGCTGCTTCGTGATGTATCCCAGCAGGAGCTGCGGTTGGCAGGCCACCGGGTCATCCCTGTTCCCGTGCATCACGGGTGCCAGCTGATTACCGGGTATCGGATCGGCCGGTTTGGATATATTACCGACTGCAGCTACCTGCCCGATGAAAGCAGGAAGCTGCTGGAGGGGCTTGATGTGCTTGTTATTGGTGCGCTCCGATACCGACCCCACATAACCCACTACAGTGTGGATCAGGCCCTTGAGGTCATCAGGCAGCTGTCACCCCGTATGGCCTATTTTACCCATATGTGTCATGATATTGATCATAACGAGCTTGAACAAGCACTGCCTGATACGGTCCGGCCAGCCTATGATGGGCTCTCAATCCAAATATGACAGGCAGGGAGGGTGCCTTATGAAATCACAACAGCAGCTCATGCTGATAGATGGATACGGATTAATATACCGTTCCTATTTTGCGTTTATCCAGCGTCCCCTGACCGATGCCCGGGGAGAGAATGTGTCGGCAATTTTCGGATTTTTCCGCTCCCTCTTCTCGCTGCTCCAGGAGTATCAGCCTGAACGGATCTGTGTTGCCATGGATTCCCGGATCCCTACCTTTCGTCATGAACTGTTCAAGGAGTACAAGGCCAAGCGGGACAAGACACCCCAGGACCTGCTGTCTCAGATTCCAATAATCGAGAGTATCCTGGAGAAGTTGGGGGTACAGACCCTGCGGGTCGACGGCTTTGAGGCGGATGATGTGATTGCGACAATTGCGCATCAATGCACCGGGGAACGTATGTCCTGTCTTATCGTTTCAAATGACAAGGACCTGCTGCAGCTGGTGGATGACGAGGGAGAGATCACTGCGCTCCGGTATGAAAAACAACACTATGTGCGCTACGCCGCCCGGGAGGTTTCACTCCAGTTCTCCATCAGGCCGGACCAGATGGTCGACTATCTTGCGATTGTCGGAGACTCATCTGATAATATCCCGGGAATTCCCGGAATCGGGGCAAAGGGAGCATCCAAGCTGCTTGAGACCTACGGTGATTTAGAGACGCTCTATGATCGGCGGGATGAGCTGACCCCGGCACATAAAAAAAAGGTGGAGATCGGCATTGAAACAGCACGTACCAGCAGGGAACTGGTTACCCTGAAGATAATCGATCAGCTGGCTTCTGATGATCCGGGCAGCATGGTGGCAGATCTCGACTGGAGCAGGGCTGCAGAGGACTTTTCCCGCATCGGGGCCCGGTCACTTGTGGAACTTGCAGGCGGTGTTTCCGGTGAGGTATCACAGGGGGAGGTTGAGGCCTCAACGCCCCAGGGAATTGCCCGGTCGATGGATTTGGGAAGAGCCGGGGCCTATCGTTGTGTTGAGAGCCTTGATGAACTTGATAAAGTGATTGCATCGGCCATTGAGGCCGGAGTGTTTGCCTTCGACCTTGAGACCGACAGTCTCGATGAGATGCATGCACATATAGCGGGATGCTCTATCGCTGTAGAGGCCGGTTCAGCCTGGTATGTTCCCCTTGTAGCCGGTGGTAAGGAGATCCTCTCGGCCGATGGGGTAAAAAAGCGGCTGAAAGAACTGATGGGCAGGAATGACCTGACCTGTGTGGGGCAGAATATCAAGTATGACCTGAAGGTCCTCTCTCTCTGGGGAATAGAGATATCATGCCGGCTCTTTGATACCATGGTTGCCGCATGGCTGCTTGATGCGGGGGCAGGTAATTTTGGGATGGACTCCCTTGCCCGCCGCTATTTGGAGTATACGCCGATTTCCTATGAAGAGGCGGTAGGGAAGGACAGGACCTTCCCGGATATTCCCCTTGACCAGGCGGTGCGGTATGCCGCAGAGGATGCTGATGTCACCCTCCGGCTCTATCTGCTTTTTTCCCAGTTGCTTAAGGAGCAGTCTCTGGAAAGCCTGATGGATGATATGGAGATGCCGGTGCTGCGGATTCTTGCCTCCATGGAACTTGAGGGAATTTGCCTGCTTCCGGAGAAGCTTAAAGAGTACAGCAGGGATCTGGAAGAGCAGCTGAACCGGATTGAGCTTCAGGTGTTTGACCTCTGCGGAGGCGCCTTTAATATTAATTCCACTAAACAGCTGCAGGAAGTGCTCTTTGTACAGCGGGGACTCAAACCGGGGAAGAAGACAAAGACCGGATATTCCACCGATACATCAGTGCTGGAACAGCTCTCGAGGGTCGATGAGGTGCCCAGACTCATTCTTGATCATCGGATGCTCTCAAAGCTGAAGAGCACCTATGTGGATACCCTTCCGGAACTGATCAATCCTGATACAGAGAGAATTCATACCTCCTATACCCAGACCGGTACTGCAACTGGACGGCTGTCCAGCCGCAGACCCAATCTCCAGAATATTCCCATTAGGACAGAGGAGGGACGACGGATCCGTAAGGCCTTTGTCCCGAAGCCGGGCTGTATCTTTCTTTCAGCTGACTATTCCCAGATTGAGCTGGTAATCCTGGCGCACCTGGCGGATGATCCGGGGCTCAAGGATGCCTTCGCCTCCGGGGAGGATGTGCATCGACACACCGCATCGGTGCTCTTTGGAATAACCCCGGAGGAGGTTGACCCGACACAGAGGCGGGCAGCGAAGACGATCAATTTTGGTGTTATGTACGGTATGTCTGCGTTCCGTCTCTCCCAGGAACTCTCAATACCACCCAAGGAAGCACAGTCATTTATCGATGCCTACTTTGCCAGGTATTCGGGGATCAGGCAGTTTATGGACCGTATTGAGGAAGAAGCGAAACAGGAGGGTGCGGTGAAAACGATTATGGGAAGGATCCGCTCCATCCCCGCCATAACAAGCCGCAACCGGGTGGAACAGGCCGGTGCAAGACGGATTGCGGTCAATACGCCCATCCAGGGCAGCGCCGCTGACATCATGAAGCTGGCGATGATCCGCATCAGCAGCAGACTTGAACAGGAGCAGCTGGTTTCACGGATGCTGTTACAGATCCATGATGAGATCATTCTTGAAGTCCCTGAACATGAGCAGACTCTGGTTCAGCGGCTGCTTACCGAGGAGATGGAGCAGGCTGTGAAGCTGAAGGTGCCTCTGAGGGTCAGCGTGGAGAGCGGTACAAGCTGGGGAGATATGCACTGATGGTTGCCGGACTTACGGGCAGGTACTGTTCCGGTAAGAGTACCGTCGGCTCACTTATGCAGGAACAGGGATGGCATGTTATTGAGGTGGATCACCTCGGTCACCAGGCCCTAGTGGAATTGCAGGATGAGGTGGTCGACCTTTTTGGAAAGCACATCCTTTCCAAAGAGGGCAGGATAGACCGTCGACTGCTCGGACGGGAGGTATTCAAAGACTCCCGAAGGCGGATGCTGCTTGAGGCGATTGTGCATCCATGGATGTTCAATCGCTGCAGTCAGCTGGTTGCAGAAGACCGCATTGCCGGAGTGGACACTGTAATCAATGCTGCGCTGCTGCACAGGATGGGCCTGGACCGACTCTGTGATATTGCAATATACGTACGTGCACCGCTGTACAGACGGTATCTTCGGGGGAAATTTAGGGACGGAACCAATTTACGGGATTTTTTTCAACGAGAAGGTGCACAGAAGCATATTCGCGTGTATAATATCGAAAGCATTCATGGTGTATTCTGCTTGAATAATAGGGGAAACCGAGGGCATATACAAAAACAACTGCAGGATCTGTTACGAATTTGCAGAGAAAAGGGTTACTGATATATGGGACGAAGACAAGTACTTTGGGTTCTATTTATAATTATCATATTGCTTATTGCTGCCGTCGGGGCTGGTCTGGTGTATGTGTATCAGCAGTCGTCAGCAGCAGAGCAAGAACAGCCTGTAGCTCCTGTGCTCGAGCCCGAACCAGAGCCGGAGCCAGAACCCGAACCAGAGCCCGAACCAGAGCCGGAGCCAGAACCCGAACCAGAGCCGGAGCCCGAGCCGGAACCCGAGCCAGAACCGGAACCAGAGCCAGAACTGGAACCGGAACCCGAGCCAGAACCGGAGCCCGAGCCAGAACCGGAGCCAGTAATTGAGCCCGAGCCAGAACCCGAGCCGCCTCTACCTGTTCCGATAACCCGAAAACCAGAAGTTGATTCACCTCAGTATTGGCTTCTCTACGGGTTTTTTGAAGAGCTTGAGCAGGCGGAGTTTTTCTATCGTGAGATAATCCACGCCTTTGAATATGAGTATGACCAGATCAGCGGTACGGTTGAAGAAACACTGATCCAATTAGCCGACGGGATTGATCTTGTCCTCTGGGATGAGGACGGTACCTACGGGATTCATGCCGGTCCCTTTATCCATCGGGAGGATGCAGAGACAGCTTTCAATCTTCTTGATGAGGAGTATGGACTGGGAGATGAAGTGGATATCCGAATACTGCTGCCGAAGTTCAGGCGCTAGAACTGTTTTTCCAGCCACTGGATGCTGACATATCGGCCGAATTTCTTACCCGCCTCATGAAATATACCTACTGGTGTGAAATCGAACTTTTCATGGAGCGCCAGGGAGGCGGGGTTCGGTAGAGAAATACAGGCATATGCCCGATGCAGGTCCTCTTCCCCCAGTTCATCAAAGAGCCTTTGATACAGCTGTGCACCGATACCCCTGCTTCGCATGTTCCGAGCTACATAGACGGTGGTCTCCACCGAACTGCGGTAGGCTTCCTTCGGACGAAACGGGCTGGTGGCGGTGAATCCTATAACACCGACAGCATGCTGTTCCGCCACAAGCAGTTTATACCTGCTGTCCCGGGGGTGCTCGTAGTACCAGGCGGTACGATCTTCAACGCTTTTCGGCGTTACATCGAAGGTTGAAGTAGTATAGACCACATAGTCATTGTATATTTCCGTGATGGAGGGAACATCCTTAAGCTCAGCGTATCTGACAGTTACAGGTATCATGGTAGATATGGTACAGTTTTTTTGCTACTATGGGAACCAATTATCCATGATTGTGATATGATGTATCAAGAAATGGTGAGATAATCTAAGAAGGAGTGAGTATGCAGGATTTTAGTTTTTATAGTCCCACAGAGATCGTTTTCGGAAAGAATTCGGAGCAGCAGATTGGGACACTTTCACATCAGCTCGGCGGCAAGGTGCTTGTTCATTACGGCAGCGGCAGTATCAAGCGATCAGGACTTTATGATGTGGTGAAGGCTTCCCTCAAGGATGCAGGAGTTGAGTTTGTTGAACTTGGCGGTGTCCAGCCGAATCCCAGACTTTCACTGGTGCATGAGGGAATTGCCCTCTGCAGAAAGGAGCAGGTGCAGGGCATCCTGGCTGTCGGCGGGGGGAGCACCATTGACAGTGCAAAGGCTATTGCTGCGGGAGTTCCCTATGAGGGAGATGTGTGGGATTTTCTGGCACAAAAGGAAGTTCCCAAAACAGTGCTTCCCGTCGGTGTTGTCCTCACGATTCCTGCAGCGGGAAGTGAAGCAAGCAATGCAACGGTAGTTACCAAGGAGGAGACCCAGGAAAAGTTTGGCTGGAACTGTGAACTGCTTCGGCCGGTCTTTGCTGTCCTGAATCCCGAACGGACCTA
Source organism: Spirochaetia bacterium (assembly GCA_007116075.1). Taxonomy (GTDB): domain Bacteria; phylum Spirochaetota; class Spirochaetia; order PWKH01; family PWKH01; genus PWKH01. Next base: position 3,232 of record SKJE01000033.1, on the reverse strand, counting down.
TACCCTGCCGCCCTTTCAGACAGCCTGCGGCGTAGCAGATATCATGGCCCATGTGCTGGAGCGGTACTTTACCAATGAGCCAAATGTGGCTTTTTCTGACCGAATGTGTGAGGCTCTGCTGAGGACTATGGTGGAACAGGCTCCCAGGGCTTTAGCAGAACCTGAGGATTATGCCGCCCGTGCGGAAATTATGTGGGCGGGAACTCTTGCCCACAACGACCTCCTCGGACGGGGACGTATTGAGGACTGGTCTTCCCATATGATTGAACATGAACTCTCCGCAATCTATGACGTAGCCCATGGTGCCGGATTGGCAGTAGTGTTTCCCGCATGGATGAAGCTGATCTATCAGGAGCGACTGGAGCGGTTTGTGCAGTTTGCTGTGCGGGTTTTTGATGTACCCTATACCGCCGGTGAGGATGAAAAAACTGCGCTGGAGGGAATACGCCGAATTAAAGCATTCTTCTCATCAATCGGACTGCCGGTGACCATGAAGGAGCTGGGTGTTCCTGACCGCAGCTCCTATGATCTTATGGCCGAGAAGGCTGTAAATACCCAGGGAGGGAAACTTGGATCCTTCCGGGTGCTCTCCATCCCGGATGTACGCAGGATCTACGAACTGGCTGAATAATGCTGAATGATGTGGTTCTTGATCTGGTCTTTTACCTCATCAAGGACCGAACGGTACTGCTCATCAAGCTGCTGTATATGCTTGTTGAGCAGTTCCAAAAATTCCGGGTCCTGCTCAAAGGTTAGTTCCACCATTCTCCCGTACTGCTGTGCATACTGCTGCTGTTTCTGCCGCAGTTTCGGTTCATACTGCTGTTCCAGGGAGCTGCGGATCTGTGCAGTCTGCTGCTGGTACTGCTGGAAAAACTGTTCAATGCGGTTAAACTGCTCGGACATCTCATCATCCGGTGCCAGAGTTTCTACTGCGGTCTTGATTGCCGGCAGGTGGTCTATGGGAGCTCCGCTCTGAGGAATGGAGATGTTAGCGGTAAGTGCATGGGCTATTCCGGAGATCAGGTATTTCCGCTGGGTCGGCTGTTTTCCTGAAAGCTCCTCCTGGATTTCTTCAAGGGTGAGTGCATGTTCATAAAGATATTTTGACACCAGGCGCTGACCCTCCTTGGTCAGGGTTTCCTCCTCAATTCGTTGGGGGTTGCTCTCTACAGACTCTGTGCGCTCCAGCGCAATTTCAAGGGCTGATCGTATTTTCGACATTGCTGCTTCTCCTCTATTCGTACTGTTCAGTTTAATTTCCTTCTATAAGATAGTAGTTTCTTCCTGTGCTTTCAAGCACCTGGATCAACTGCATATCTACGCCGGCGTATGGAAAGAATCATACCAGCTTAGAGGTTCCCGCTAAGAAAATCCACATCTAGGTTACCTTGGAGTAGCTGATGTGTATCCCCATGGATTTTTCCCTATAGCAGCATCCTGCTGCAGCACTTTAGGGCTGATTGATGTTGTCAATGAAATGGTGGAATCCCAGATGGTGGTTTCTCCAGGCCACGTGGTACAGGCTTTAGTCTTAGATGTCCTGTCAGGGAGATCCCCATTGTATCATGTTGAGTAGTTTCTTGCCGTATAGGATGTGGAGTTGCTTTTGGGAGCAGTGCTTGATACCCATGCCTTCAATGATACCAACTTGGCACGATCACTTGATGCTCTGTTTCAAGCGGGCACGGCAAAAGTAATAACTCAGTTGGGTATACGGGCTGCAGAGTGCTTCAAGCTGGATTTTCCCACTGCAAACTATGATACCACGTCCACCAGTGTGTGTGGTGAGTAGCGTGAGTGTGAAGTAGAGATGCCTCCCCTGAGGGATCTGTGATTACCCATAGATACAGCAAGGATCATCAGCCGCAGTTGAAGCAGTTCATGACTGAACTGTTATGTGTAGACCGAGGTGTGCCGATTTTCGACAGTACGCTGGACGGGAATGTATTCGACAAGACATCGAATCATAAGATACTTTCACGTATCAGTTCTATTATGGCCTCCCATGGACTTGGATCAGGAGCATCTATATACGTAGCAGATGCTGCCATGGTGACGCAGGCCAACCTGGAAGTTCTGGGAGACACCCGGTTTATCTCGCGTCTTCTTGCCACCTATGATGCCTGCAAGGCTGCTGTTGCTGAGGCGGTTGATGTTCACAGATGGATCACCCTCGGTGAGTTGACCCAGCTTCCTGCTGCGACCACCCGATCTTCTGCTGAGTACCGGTGTTATGAAACATCACTCAACCTCTATGATGCTACCTATCGAGCGGTAGTTATTCACTCCAGTTTCTATGACAAGCGTCGACAGAATAAACTGCAAAAACGCATTGTTGATTCCCAGAAAACCATCTCGAAAAAACTCAAGCAGGTTGCAGTGCAATACTTCTGTGAGGCTGATGCACAGGCAGCCGCAGCACAGATTGCCCGCTATAAAACGTCCCTGCATCAGGTGATTCCCATCACCACCCTACTGGACGTGCGTAAGCGAGGGTGTCCTCCAAAGGGACGTCTGGCTCCTACGGTAACTCGCTACCAGCTGTCATGGGAACCCAAAGAGCAGACCCAGGCTATTGAGCGGGAACGGGAAATAGCTGGATGCTTTGTCCTGATTACGACTGTTGCTGCCTCAGGTCCATCCGCATTAGCAATGATTCTCATCATTGCACTCATGATATGGCGCCTCATGGAGCGGTCCATGAGGTTATATCTGAAAGAAACACAGTCTATATTGCCCGGTTGGGATAACAAGCCTACCACTAAACCAACAGCATACATGATTTCCATGGTATTTATGGGGATTCAAGTGGTACTGACTCAAGGTAATCGTTATTTTCTCAAAACCCCATCAGCTAGGCATACTGCATTCCTTTCTGCTCTCGGGCTTGATGATAGGGTATTTAACTTGCCGAAGTGCCGGTGCAAACCAATAATTCCTCAACTTATGCGGTCTAGAGGGTGAGGAATGTGAGCCAAAACAAAAAATTTAGGGAATTTTTTATATTATATTCGGCTTATAGCTTCATTGAAACTATGTTCAATAAAAGCTTTTGCCTTGAGAATGTCTTCATAATAGTCATTATTCATATCAGCCCACATCTCCATAAGGTACGGACCGTTATATCCTAATTGCTCGAGAGTCTGAAAAGAACTGGGAAAGTCAACACAACCACTACCAAAATCAACAGATTTGAATTTTCCAGGAAATGACTCAGTAACCTTAAGCG
>SKJE01000095.1 GCA_007116075.1 Spirochaetia bacterium | reverse complement strand
TGGATCTTGCCGACGGTACAGGGATTGCCCACCTTGATGAGCAGGGGAGAGCTTCAGGAATCAGCAGCGAAGCTGCCCGCTCCTTAGCGTATCGCGATATCAAGCAGGTAATTGACAGACAGTTGGCGGGACAGCTGCAGGGCTGGATGGATTATCGAATTCTCGGGAAGTAGGGACTGCTGATATACAAATTAAAAAGGCTGCCCCGGAGAGGGGCGATAAGAAAGGAGATGGCTATGAAGAAATTGAGTATTGTGCTTGTGGCGGCGGTGAGTCTTGTACTGTTCGCGTCCTGTATGACCGGGCCGAATGGCGAACGGGTACCTGATTGGGTACTTAATCCGCCGGTGGTGTCCGATTTTTACTATGGAGTGGGGTATGCCGACCAGGCAAACTTGACCCTGTCTAAACGGGTTGCAGAGACCCGGGGCAGAGCGGATATTGCCAGTCAGATTGAGGTTACTATCCAGGAAGTGGTCAGTATCTATACCCAGGAATCGGGGACGGGAGATGAATCTCAGCTGATCGAATTTGTCGAGGTTGCCACCAGACAGATCACCGATCAGACGGTTGCCGGTGCTGTGGTGCACAGTATGCATCTCATGGATGACGGCGGAGTATGGGTGCTTATTGCCTATGATATCGAGGCAGCTAAGCACTTTGTCGCCGAAGCTATCGAAGCAGCTGCCCGGGAATTCGCCCGGACTGAAGAAGCCGCCTTCTCTGAATGGAAAGCCGGTCAGGCCTTTGCGTATATGGACCAGCTTCTGGATACTAACCCGCCACGATCAAAACCAGTCACTCGTTAATCAAATCAAGTGCAGACGGGGGTTACCCCGCCTGCACTGTTGTAGTAAAGGACTTTCCTTTCAGCATAAACATTAGTAAATTGCTCATATAATACATGATGTGTTATGAGGAGGTTTTTATGTCATTTACTACACCAGATTTACCCTATGCATATGATGCATTGGAGCCCTATATCGATACCAGAACTATGGAGCTGCACCATGACAAGCACCACGTAACCTACACGACAAAACTGAATGCAGCACTGGAGGGCAGTAAGTATGCAGACCAGCCAATTGAAGAGCTGCTGCAGAACCTGAATGACCTGCCCGATGCTGTCCGAACTGCTGTCAGGAATAACGGAGGAGGGCACTACAACCACTCCCTGTTCTGGGAGATGATGGCTCCCCAGGCGGGGGGGAAGCCCGACGGAGTCATTGCTGAACAGATTGACAAAGCCTTCGGCAGTTTTGATGAGTTTGTATCTGCATTCTCGGCAGCTGCTGCAGGTCAATTCGGGAGCGGTTGGGCATGGCTGGCAGCAGATCCTTCAGGAACCCTGCAGGTGCTCGGTACGGCGAATCAGGACTCACCGCTCACCCAGGGACTTGTACCTGTGCTTGGAATAGATGTATGGGAACATGCATATTACCTCAAGTATCAGAACCGCAGGCCAGAGTATATCGAGAACTTCTTTCATGTTGTGAACTGGAAGAAGGTACACGAGCTCTATGCTGCGGCTGTCTCCTAAGAGTAGTCTCCTGTGTTTTAGTTATCGTTGGCCCCGGCCTCACACAAGCCGGGGCCAACCTTTGCCCAGGCTACCCGGCGAGCCAAAAGGTTATGGGTATTGTTGCCACCCCGAGGATCGTAGAGATAATCACAAGTGTTCCTGCGACATCAGACTTTACTCCGTAGCGAAGTGGAAGTACAGCGGTGAATACTGCAGAGGGAAGTGCAGCTGAGACGATAACAACGGTTCTCGATAATCCCGTAAGGCCAAATAGTGAAGCGGCAAGCCAGCCGGCTGCAAACCCGACAACAAAACGCAGCAGCAGACCGGCGGTAATATGACGGTCAATCCTGAAATGGTACTCCTGCAGGGATATCCCGAGGGTAAACGCAGCCAGGGGTGGAGCTGCATTGCCTGCGAAATCAAGGGTGGTAAGAAGCGGTTCCGGCAGGGATATCCCGCTGAGGCGAAAGAAAAAACCACCGAATACCGCCCATATTATTGGTGACTGAAGTACGACCTTCAGGGATCTCAGATTCAGTCCACCGGTAATGATGAAGATTCCCAGGGTGAAGATATAAATAGTCTGGATCTGGTCATAGATTACCACAAGATTCATGGCGGCAATTCCTCCCCAGAGACTCATAAGGGGAATACCGAGAAATCCGGAGTTCATGAAGATCACCGCAGGCATAAAGGCCCTTGCGTCAATATGTGCACATCGTGCATATACATAGGAAGCCAAGGTAAGAATCAGAACAATCAAGGTGGTCGCCCCTGCCAGCTGCAGTATGATGGTTCCCTCGATAGTGCTGTTGTACAGGGCATAGAGAATCAGCATAGGCATAAAGACGTCTGCAATTACCTTTACCAGGGTGTCAACATTGAGGGTGTATATTCTGCTGACAAGAAAACCGGTCAGAGTAAGCAGGAGAATGGGCAGCAGCTGCATGAATGAGTAGAGAACCATGTCCATGCTGTACTATATGATGTAATGCCCGGCAGTACAAGTGTACAAATCTGAAACACTCTTTTTTAAATACAGGTACTGCAAGAACATTTTTTTTATCAGCAGTAATGTATGAATTTCATCGTTGAAGAAATATGTACTATTATTCGGCCATTTTTTCTTAAAAAGTTTGCTATACCGGTTGGTTCAATGAACAGGAGTGGAGCATTTCGTATAGGGATTAAACTACTCCAAAGAAACCAAGCAGCATGTAATGGTTGACTGACAAATGATCATACCGCAGGGGGGAACTAGATGAGAGATGACTACAAAGGTCCATTACATTGGATGAGTGAGACAACACAAACGGATTTCTGGAATGACTCATGCTCTTTTAAGGAACTGGAGTATGCCATTGCTCATGGAGCAGTGGGAGCAACTACGAATCCGGTAATCGTGGGGAATGTGCTGAAAAGTGAAATGCATCTTTAGGAGGATCGAATTAAGGAACTCCTTGCTGAACATCCGGCCGGGACAGAGGATGATATCGCTTGGAGATTAAATGAAGAGATGGCAGTTAAGGCTGGAGAAATGCTTCTGCCTATCTTTAGGGAGTCGAAGGGGAAGAAGGGGAGAATATCGATACAGACCAATGCAAAATTCTATCGCAGCTGGGAGCTTATGGCAGGGCAGGCTTTGCATTTCCATACCCTTGCGCCGAATATACAAGTAAAGATGCCTGTTACATCAGCAGGGGTCAAGGCAATAGAGGAGTCAACGGCTCAAGGGGTCAGTGTTAATGCCACAGTCAGTTTTTCAGTGCCCCAAGCATTAGCTGTCGCTGATGCTGTCCAGCGCGGCCTTGACCGCAGGAGGGAAGCTGGAGAAGATGTCAGCGAAATGAGCCCAGTGTGTACGATCATGGTTGGCCGACTTGATGACTGGCTGAAAATTACGGCAGAGAAATCGGGGGTGAGTATTGACCCTGGATATCTCGAATGGGCCGCAGACTACCATGAAGACCAGGTAACCATAGTGTATGACACTATGTGGAAGGCTACCCGCAGGATGGCTGAGCATATAGCACAGGGTATACGCCAGGAACGTCCATCCACCACCGTAAAGATCTACAATGCTGCAATAAGTGATAAGAATGACGTGATCACTGAGGTCTTTAAGTCCAAGGGGGTTATTGTTGGTTCACCCACCATAAACAGGGGCATATTAACCAGCATTGCCGGGCTGATGGAAGAGATCAAGGGACTCAAGCTGCAGGGGAAGGTTGGAGCAGCCTTCGGGTCCTACGGATGGAGCGGTGAGTCAATGGCCCAGATAGAAGAACTGTTGAAGCAGTCGGGGTTTTCCATCCTCATCGAGGGAACAAAAGTCCTGTGGCAGCCGGATGAAAAGGGATTGAACACCTGCATCGAATTCGGGAAATCATATGCCAAGGCGCTTTGAATAAGCGCCTTGGGCAGGCAGCCCTTAAGCTGATAGGGATTTCTTGGGACACGATACAACGCAGGCTTCACATTTAATGCAGTCACGATGCTCAACCTCGCCGATGTGCTTGTACTCATAGGCCTGGATATCCATGGGGCAGACAGAAGAGCATTTTGTGCAGTCAATGCAGGAGTGTGCATCAATAGCAATGGGATCCCGACCCCCTCCAATCCAGTTCGTCATAGTTCCCATAGGGCAGAAACGGCACCAGACCCTGGAATCGTAATACAGGCCCAGCAGGACGGCAATGAATACCGTCATCATAATCATCTGGATCATGGCAGATCCAAGCACAGAGAGATCGCCTCCGCTTTGGTATATCCTGAAAGTCATCATCCCCATTAAGAAGAACACCCAGAGTACCCTGAACCAGGTTCTATCAAATATCTCGGGAACAGCCTTGTTTCTGCTAAGTCTCTTCAGGTAGGTTTCATACAAGGCGCCCCTCGGGCAGAGGTTGCCGCAGAAATATCGCCCCCTAAAAAAACTGACGCCTATTGCAAGGACCATGCATCCAAAAATGATTAACCCAAGGAGGGGATACATCTGTCCTGCAATAATGATGATAAAGGGAAGCACTCCCAGTATGTACTTATAGGTCTGTGGTTTTACTGCTAGTCTTGTTTGTGCCATAAATGTTCTAGTTACTCCTGTTGTGCTGTGAAGTGGTATCTTAACTCAGCCATGACATCTGCTGCTGTTTCAGTTCAATCATAAGGGCCTTCATTGATGTGCATAACTCCATAATCTTCGGGTGGGCTATGCGATAGTACATATGAGCTCCTTCTCTTCGTGCTGTTACAGCGCCGCGTTCACGCATCATGGCGAGATGCTGTGAAATGTTTGGCACATGCACATCCATGGCTTGAGCGAGATGTTCAACGCACATTTCCCCTTCACCAAGGAGGAAGAGTATTTCAAGCCGTTTTTCGTGGGCCATGAACTTACAGAAATCTGCCTGCATCCTGCAGAGCTGTTTTCGATCTGCCATCAGGATTGCTCCTTTGCGTATTTTCGTGAATACGCAAATACTAATGGGTTATTCGAGGAAGGTCAATAAATTCATCACAAATTATGTTTGGATATTTGAGCGCTTGCGTAAGGAATTTCGTCAATGCATGTATGCAGAGTTCATTGGCAAAGGCACAGGCGAGAAAATATTTCATCCATCGAGGTACAAGAAGAGGAAAAATACTTGACACAATCAAAGTTAATGTATATTAATAAAGTTAATATACATTAAATATTAGGAGTTGTTATGAGAGTGTCAAAGATGTTCATGGTATTCATGTTTATTGTGGTATTCAGTCTGGCCGCTGGAGCAGTCGTAACCGCTGATGATGCTGCTGCGGCTTCCGCGGCTGAGGTGCAGCTGCTCGGATACATGGAGCAAATTGCAGAGGATATCGAAGAGATTCATCATGATATGCACAAGGTTGCCTTTGCCCTTCGCCTTTCCGCCTACAGCCAGGGTGGTATTGCGGTTATCCTGCTGCTGATGCTTATCCTGAAGGCAGCGGCTCTTCGGAGGCGATAGACATCCGTTGCCCCCTTGCTGGCTGGACTCACTGCCGGGGGGCAACACAAATATAGCGGGCGAAGGTGAGGGGTATTTCGAGGGTGCGATGTGTAGATGATGATACTATGTTCAGGTATACCTCGGATCTTCCCTGTATGGTAAATACTTGCTTCGGGCGGATATTATGGGTACTGCAGAACTGCAGCAGTCCCTCGTAATCCTCTCCCTCTTCGGTGATACGGAGAATTTCAACTGCAGTTCCCGGTTTAATTGAATCGATCCTGGGTGCTGACAGCAGCTGCTGTTCCGCCGCAACTCCCGGGAAGGGATTCCCATGGGGACAGCGGTCAGGGTAGTGAAACTTCTCGTAGAGAAAATCGGTCAGCTCATCGCTGATAGTCCCCTGCAGCAGCAGGGCTTCAACATCAGCCCGGTCCCAAGGATATCCGAGCATATCGATAAGCATGTACTCAATTAAGTAGTGACGGACTATGACCTGATGAGCAACGGAACGTCCCTCCGAAGTAAGGAATATACTCCCGTAGGGATCCTGGGATACCAGGCCGATCTTGACCAGGCGTTTCACGGTCTGGGTGACCGCCGGCTTCGATACCTTCATCCGCTGGGCAAGCCGGGTGTTGTTTACAGCTCCGTAATCCCGCTCAATAAGCAGGATCTGGGAAAGGTACATAGAAGCAGCATGGTGTTTTTTTTGTAATTCTTCCAAGTTCATACCGGTATTCTACCAAGGCAGAAGCGGAAAAGCAAAGCGTAAATATTCGATTTCCCCCTTTTCATCCATGAAGAGACTCACCCTGTAGATGAATGGAGTGCTTCCCGGTAAGATGGTACCCAGAAGATGATCTCCTTGGAACAGGAACAAGGCAGAAAAGGGATATGGCATGAATCTGATACTTATTGATGATATGGTGAAGAATATTCTCAAAAGCAGGGTGTATGAAGCAGCGGTGGAGACACCGCTGACCTTTGCGCCTAAGATCAGTGCAGAGACAGGCTGCAGGGTATTCTTAAAGCGTGAAGACCTGCAGCCAGTACACAGCTTCAAGATCCGGGGAGCTTATAACAAGATCTCGCAGCTGAATCCTGAACAGAAAAAACGGGGAATCATAGCTGCCAGTGCCGGCAACCACGCCCAGGGAGTAGCCCTGGCGGCCCAGAAACTCGGCATCAGTGCCTTGATTATCATGCCGAAGACAACTCCGAGCATCAAGGTGGATGCTGTCGCAGGATACGGTGCAGATATTGAACTCCATGGAGACAACTATTCGGAAGCATCTGTATACTGCAGGTTACGGGAGAAGGAGACCGGCAGAACCTATGTGCACCCCTTTAATGATCCCCTGGTTATAGCAGGGCAGGGGACTATCGGCAAGGAGATTCTTGAACAGCTGCCCGATGTAACCCATGTGTTTGTAGCAGTCGGGGGCGGAGGGTTGATTGGAGGAATTGCCAGCTATATCAAGGCGCTCCGTCCTGAAGTCCAAGTCATCAGTGTTGAACCCGAAGACAGCAGCTGTCTTGCTGCAAGCATTGCAGCCGGAAAACGGGTTGAACTGCCCCACGTGGGAATATTTGCCGACGGTGTTGCGGTGAAGCAGATGGGTGATCTTACCTTTGATATCGCTCGGCGTCTTGTAGACGGATGTGTTACGGTAACCACCGACCAGGTATGCTCAGCCATTAAGAGCACCTTCGAGGATACCCGGAGCATCCTTGAACCCGCCGGTGCCCTTGCACTGGCCGGACTGAGAAAATATGGCCTGTCTGCAGATGCCCAGGCTGTAGCCATCTGCTCTGGTGCTAACATGACCTTTGAGCGGCTTCAGCAGATTACCGAGCGCACATTGATCGGATCCGGTAAGGAGGCACTGATCTCTGTCACCATGCCGGAGCGGCCGGGTTCCCTGCACGAATTCTGCACCAGGGTAGTGGGGGACAGAAGTATTACCGAGTTCTCCTACCGCAAGGGTCATCCATCTGACGCCCATGTTCTCATCGGTATTGCCGTGAGCGGAGATGCAGACCGGGCGGTGCTGCTTGAGAAGATCCGCCATGCAGGGTTCGGCTGTGATGACCTGACTGATGACGATACCGCCAAGGAGCATATTCGCCATATGGTAGGCGGGTATTCATCAAGTGCGGGGGGAGAAGTGTTCTACGAGATTGAGTTTCCCGAACGCTCCGGGGCCTTAGGTGACTTCCTGACAGTACTGAATGACCAGTGGAATATCAGCCTGTTTCACTACCGAACTGCAGCCAGCGATACCGGAAAGGTGCTCATCGGTTTTGAGACAGTTGAGAACGGCAATTTGGAGCAGGCTCTCAACACAGCCGGATACAGCTGGGATTGCGTTAATGGCAAGCGCTGTATCCACCTGTATGTATCTCCGGATTCGGGACGCCAAGCATAACAGGTCCATCAATAATCGGGGTAGGAGGATTCCTGAATTTCTGGTTATTTCTTCCCCCGGATATCAGCTGAGACAATATAGTCTTCCGCTTTGGTTCCCGGTGCCCAGGTCTTAATAAATTCCCTGCTTTCATGTTTTGGTACGACAGAAATATCCTTAAAACCGGAGGACTCCATCCACCGAATAATAT
>SKJE01000195.1 GCA_007116075.1 Spirochaetia bacterium | reverse complement strand
CCATGGATAATGTGGTCAGCCGCTTTTCGGGCAAGCTGTTCAACAGCTTCCCGCTGGGCATCAAGCTGAGCGTGAAGCTCTTCCTGGGCCCGCTGTCTGTTCCGCTTCAACTCATCCTCTGCCTGCTTTCTGTGCTCCTGGAGGGCTTTGTTGAAAGCTTCACCCAGATCCCGCTTGGTTTTTTCGACCAGCTCACTGCACTCCCGCCGGGTGCGCTGAAGGTCCGCCTCAGTTGAACTGCTGAGCTGCCGGATGCGATCCCGGGCAGCCTCTTCTTCCGCCAGTATACGGTCTAGGATGTACTGCATACACAAAGCTTATCATAAACCTGGGGTGTTGCTGAAGGGAAGAAAGCACGTTTTTCATCATATATGTACCACACCCTGACTGATAAGATACAGCCCGAACCCGAAGAGCACCAAAGCAGAGACCGTCGCAACTTTGTCCCTGAAGGACCTGCCTGCATGACGGACAAACCCGAAGACCAGGACAAAGCTCATAAATACCGAAATCAATGAAACATAGAACCCGAAAAGAAATCCCAGACCAGCCGCCGGGCTTTCCCTCCATCCCTCCAGCAGCAGCGGTCCTGCAACTGTTGCCCAGAAGATATAGGGGTTCGGATTGAGCAGGTTCATCCCTGCGGCCTGTATCACACTCTGACGAGTTGCCCGGGCAGTCTCGGCGGGCTGGTCATTCCTGGCACGGTAGGCCTGCCAGGCAAGATAGATGAGGTATATGCCCCCGGCAAAGCGCAGTACCGTCAGCATCTCCCGGGGAGTTCGGGTAAGAATCATGAGCATGAGGGCAATAATCGGTCCGTCACTGATCAAGGGAGCACATGCCGCGGGAAGGGTTGATTTCCATCCGTTTTTCAAAGTCTGGTTAAGCAGATACGCCTGGAAGGGCCCCGGCTGCATGCCCGCGGCCGCTCCCAGGATTATTCCGGTCACAATAGTACTGAACACAAGGGCTCTCCCGATTACGTAGTGCAGCCACTATAGCAGAGGTCTCACGGCGAGGTACAGTGCGCTACAGTTTAATTTCCCTGCCCCGGGAGGCCGATTCCAGCCCTGCTTCAAGAATACGCTGAATCTGCAGTCCGTCATGGAAGTCCGGCTTGATTGATTCTCCCCGGACCACCGCGTTAATAAAATCAGCAGCAGCATGTACAAAGGTATGCTCATACCCGATGCCATGCCCCGGCGGCCACCAGCCTGACATATAGGGATGCTCCGACTCAGTTACTAATATGGTCTTAAAACCCCGTTCTTCCGGGGGATCATCCATGGAGTAAAACTCCAGTTCATTCATTCGCTCAAAATTGAACATCAGACTGCCCCTGCTTCCATAGATCTCGAAGCTGTTGTAGTTCTTTCTTCCCGCCGCAAACCGGGAGGTTTCGAAACTCCCCAGGGCTCCGTTGTCAAAACGGGCAAGCATAAACGCGGCATCCTCTACACTCACCTCCCCCACAGCTCCAGACTCATCCCGGGTCCCGCTGAAGGTGCCCGAAGCTGCCTCGTCCGGCAGGGGCCGTTGGGTGATGAAATTGGCTGCCATACAGGTGACCGCAGTGATATCCCCGACGAGAAACCGAGCCAGGTCCACACTGTGGGAGTTGAGGTCCCCCTGGGGTCCCATACCAGAGGTCTCCTTGCGCAGGTGCCAGGTGAGGGGAAACTGCGGATCAATGATCCAGTCCTGCAGATAGGCTCCCCTCCAGTGATAAATCCGACCCACTTTTCCCTGATCAATCATCTGCTTTGCAAGTCCGACCGCCGGAAGTCTCCGGTAGTTGTGGTTCACATAATGGACAAGTTCCGGCCGGGACTGTGCCTCTTCGCTGAGGATATGTGCCTGGTCAACAGTCAGAGTAAGCGGTTTTTCACAGAATACATGCTTTCCCGCCTGAAGGGCAGCCAGGGCAATATCGAAATGGAGGTACTGGGGCACGCATATGTCGATCACGTCAATCTCCGGATGATCCACTACCTCCCTCCAGTCCAGACTGGTGTGATTCCACCCCCATCTGCTGGCAAATGCTTCAACCGCTCCGCGGGTTTTCCCGCAGACCGTGTGGAGTATGGGTCGGGCATCAATACTGAACACCTGTCCCGCCCTGGCCCAAGCCTGTGTATGGGCCTTCCCCATAAACTTATACCCGATCATGCCGATGTTTAGGTTCTTCACATTGCTCCTCCTGAATATACAGTATACCTATAGACCGGGGATACCTCAAACGCTTTCAAGGCGGCACATAGCTGCTTTCAGGTGATTTTTTTCTCCCCATACTTGACGTACCGGCTTCCTGTGGTACATTTACCTATAGTCAATCCATTCCAGTGAGGAGAACCCATGCGCGCACAGGTCGTTCCGCTGTATTTCCGAAGAGACAGAACTGAGAAGTTTGACACCCAGAGGGCACGTATCAGGCATCAGCTGGGTGAATACCTTGAACTCCTTCCCGAGAGAGCCCTCGGTGATACGATTCCCGAAGAGGCCGATGCTGTGGTGTTCCCGGAAATTCTGGGAGAAGCCTATGAGCACTACCAGCAGTTTGCAGAACTCGAGGTTCCGATCATCATCCTCACATCAGAATTCATGACCATATCGATGTGGGACTGGGAAATCATCCATGTCCTTTCCCAGCAGGGAGTGAAGGTGCTGGCTCCCTACCATATTGATCAGACAAAGACCATATGCAGGGGGCTGACATCTAAAAGATCCCTGGCTTCATCCCAGTTTCTCATATTCCAGGACAATCCCGGTGAGGGGTTCCAGCCTGACATTTTCAAGTGTTTCTACTGGTGGACAGATGAATGTACCCGCAGGATAGAGGACACCTTTGGTGTGAAGATCCTGCGAAAGAGCTTGAAGGAACTGGGAGACATTGAACACAGCATCAGTGAAGAGAGGGCACTGGAGGAGGTGTCCACCTGGGATTCATACCCTGTCGATGACCTGGTCACCAAGGATATGAAAGTGCAGGCGGCCCGCTATTACCTTGCGGTGAAGGAAGTGCTCCGGGATATACCCGCTGCGGGAATTGGTTCGAACTGTCTCAATGAGTCCCATTACTCCTCAACTACCCCTTGTCTCGCCTGGAACCTTTTGTTCGAACGTGAGAAGATCCTGTGGGCATGTGAGGGAGACATCCATACCCTGGTGACCAAATATATCCTCTATCACAGCCTTCAGACTCCCGTTATGATGTCCAACATCTATCCTGTGCTCATGGGAATGGCGGCTCTTAAACATGAAAACATCCCCAACTTTCCTGAGATCCTCGATCACCCTGAAGATCATATACTGATGGCCCACTGCGGATACTTTGGTCTTGCACCGCAAAGCTTCAGCACGTCCTGGAGTGTGAAGAAAAAGGTTCTCAAGATCGTCAACGAGAGCGCCCATATGCTTGATGCCCGTTTTCCTGCAGGGCCGGTCACCCTCGCAAAGCTTGACAGTTCCATGGGAAAGATGATGGTTGCCCAAGGGATGCTCAAGGGGTATGTACAGTATCCCGGATCAGACTGTCTCAACGGGGCAATCATCAAGATAGCCGATGGTCACGAGTTTATGAAACGGACCTACTCCCACCACCTGCTGGTACTCACCGGACATCACAGAAAACATATAGAACTCATCGCCGATATATTTAATCTGGAAATCGACCGACTTTGATACAAAATGTCCCCCGGAATCTTTTATTTCTTAAGATTCCAGGGGACTGTATACAAAACAGGAGAAGCTTACATCAGTTTCTGAAGGGGTATCGGCTGTGGTAACCCTCCATGGCCTTCACCAGCGCTTCATATCGCTCAAGCCGCTTGGCAAAGAAATCATATCTTCCAGCTTCGCAGCTAACCGGTTCTCCCGTGGAAATCCACTGCCCGGCGAGTTTCGGGAATGAGTCAGCAAGCCCGCAGGAAACAGCCGCAATCATGGCAGTTCCAAGGGGAGCCCCCTGGTTCTGCTTGATTCGCGCCACCGGGGTCTGAAGCACTCCTGACTTCATGGTATTCCAGAGCTTGCTTACCTCACCGCCTCCGGTTATCCGTATTTCCCTGATGGAGAGATCCGGCTGCAGGGTCTGGGCTGCCTGCTTGTACAGACCGTATTCCAGGGCGACCGCCTCCAGGATTGACCAGTAGAGTTCAGTTGTCCCATGCTCCCAGGAGAGTCCTGCAAAACTCCCCTTGAGATCAGGCCTGCCGGGCATCACCCGTCCGGCCATATGGGGAACAAACAGCGGCAGAGAAAGGCTGTCTGGTATTTCGGAGGCTCTCTGGTCCATCTCCTTGAATCGGTTTTTCCCCTCCCCTTTTTCGGTTATTTTTACAAACCATTCGGGGTTCATCCCTCCGCCGTTTATATATGCATAGGAATACCAGAGATCGGGCATGACAGAGGCGCAGCAGCCGAGGATGCCGCTTTTCACATCCGGGAGGAACTCCTTCTGGGTACAGGCAAAGACACTTGCCGTACCTGCTACGTCCACGCAGAGGCCCTGTTCAACGGCTCCGCTGGAAAGAAAGCTCGCTACAGTGTCTCCGCATCCTGCTGCTACCGGGATACCGGCCTTCAGGCCGCACTGTGCTGCTGCCTCCTTGGTGACATGTCCGACGATCTTCGTGGAGTCGACAATCTTTCCCTGTTTATCGATATCCATATCGAAGAGGTCACAGATCTCCCGGTCCCATACACCGTTTCGGGTATCGGAAAATCCCGAGAAGTGAAGATAGGTCTTATCGATGAAGGCCTCGTCCCCCTTCAGACCGCACAGCCGTGCCGCGGCGTAGCTGCCGGGGGTGACAAATGCTGCAATATCCTTATATACCTCGGGGTGCTCGTGCTTCCACCACAGCTTTTTCGGTCCGTGGTTCAGGCTCGGGGCTGTTCCAGCCCGTTCAAGCACCAGCTGCTCTGCGGTGGTTCTCATCTGCTCAAGGTAGGGTCCGCATCGGGTATCAAGCCAGGAGTCGTAGGGGGTCACCGCGTGTCCGTCCCTGCCGACTCCGAGAATACCCGCCATCTGTCCGTCCACGGCCAGAGCGGCTATCTCGTCCCGGTCTCCCAGCTGTGCCTGTTCGACACATGCTGCAATGATCCGCAGTACCGACTGGTACTGGTACTCCGGGTCTTCGGTAATGGCTCCCTGCTCAGGATAGAGCAGTTTTGAGGGTTCTCCATGTACTGATACACAGTCGCCCGTTTCGGTAAAGAGCGCTCCCTTAACTCCCTGGGTTCCGATATCAATGCCGAGTACATATACTCCCATGGTTGTCTCCTTCTTTCATTACGAGAGTGTAATCACTCGCTTCAATCCCTTGCCTCCCCGGGCCTCTTCTATGGCCTGGGGAACATCCTCTACCCTCCCTTCAGCTGTAATGATCTGCTTGATGCTGAGGGCACCGCTTCCAATCAGTTCAAGACATTTCCTGTACTGTCGAAGGCTCTGCCTCGTAGTACCGGTTACGGTCAGCTGCTTATAGTGAATCTCATTGGTATCCAGGGAAACTACTGATTTTCCCTTCGGGAGTCCGCCGAAAAACAGTACCCGCGCATTCTGTCCCACCAGTGAGAAGGCCTGTTCCTGGATTGCAGGAACCGATGCCGCAGTAATGACAAGGTCTGCGAGCTTTCCGTCATTGTGCTTCAGCAATGTCTCTGGAAGGTGATCCCCGGCGGGGAGCTGCTTAATCCTGCTGTCAATTGCTGTGGCCATGTCCATACGTTCCCGGGAGATATCGCTGATGAACACCCGGGCTGCACCGGCCATAAGCGCTACAAGACAGTGCATAATGCCGACTGGTCCGCTGCCGATAACCAGCACCGTATCACCAGGATATATGCCGATCTTCTCATATCCGTTGTAGACGCAGGAGAGCGGTTCAACCAGGGCCGCCTCGGGATAGCTGACTCCATCGGGTATGGACGCGAGGTTTCCCTGACGTACTGCAGGGGCCGGTACCAGCATGAATTCACTGAATCCTCCGTTCAGGGTGACCCCGAGCGCCCCGGACTGGGTGCACATCTCACTGTGACCGCTGATACAGAAATCACAAATGCCGCATCCGTAATTCGGGGCAACAGCTACTCTCATGCCAGGTTCATATCCCTGGACCCCTTCACCTGTCTCATGGATAACCCCGGCAATCTCATGGCCGAGCACCAGGGGATGGTCCGCATCCACTCCCGGCTTTCCATTGAGAAAAAACCGTACATCCGTTCCGCATACAAAGGATGCCTTTACCTGAACTACTGCCTCTCCTGGACCCGGCTTCGGTACAGGAATATCTCGAATTTCTATCTGTTTTGTGCCTGTCAGCAAAGCTGCTTTCATACTGTTCTCCTCTCTCTCTCTATTCGTACTGGACACCGCTCGGTAATCGAACGGTTTCCTGCATTTACTACCCGGACTGCCTCAAGTCCGTCCAATCCTGTAACCTCCACCGGAGTGTCATTGACTACTGCATCGATAAAGCAACGGTCCTCCTCATAGTAGGCATCCAGGAACAAGGTCCTCCAGCTTGAAACGAAGGGGGTGCTGATCCCCTCCTGGGTTACGGAGACCACTGAATGCTGGTTGCTCCTGCCTACATGGATGATTCCCTTGGTTCCAAGGATCTCAACCCGGGAGTCATATCCGTAGAGTACCCCCTGGGCTCCGTCCACCAGACCCTGGGATCCGTTCAAGCACCGGGCTGTCATGATCACATTGTCATAAAAATCCGGGTATTCCTGTACTGCATCAGGGCTCCGGTAGTTTCCGGCAACAGCATACACTTCTGAAAGATAACTCCCGCTGTACCAGTGGAGGGCATCGATATCATGGCTGGAGACCTCCGCAAGGGGTCCGTTGCTCTTCTTGATATCATACATCCAAGGCTGGGGGATGCTCGGGCCGTGGGTAAGGGATTTCACCAGCACCACTTCCCCGATTTCTCCGCTTTCAATGCGTTTTTTTGCATATCGAAAACTCTCGTCAAAACGGCGCATGAACCCGATCTGGAGTTTCACCTGGTTTTCTTCGCAGGCTTCAATCATATCAAGGCACTCCTGCTCATTCATGGCCATCGGTTTTTCACACAGGATATGTTTTCCAGCTTGAGCTGCTTTGATAACAATATCTCGATGAAACACGGTAGGAGTCACCACTACTACGGCATCAACAGCCTGATCCTCCAGCACCTGCTGGAGATCAGCATAGCGTTTCTCAACTCCCAGTTCATCCGCAGCCTGGTTCAGGGCTTCTTTATTCGGGTCACATAGGGCTTCCAGTCGAGCACCCCTGAGCTTGCCGGCAAAGTTTCTGCCATGAATCATTCCTGCTCGTCCAGATCCAATCACACATACTCCGATCATCTACACAGTTCCTCTCTTCTCTTTTTGCACCTGCTCGAAGGTACACCGATAGATGACTCCTGCCTCGGGCAGCAGCCAGTCCTTTCCTTCGGTGAACCCCTCTTGTTTCAGTATCTCCTGTATTCGGTCCGGATGCTCAGTATTAAAGGAGAACATCCCGAAATGCTGGGGTATCCAGAAACCGATTCCAGCTTGTTTTACCAGTCTGCATGCTTCTTCAGCAGTAAAATTGCCCGGCACTCCCCGTTCAGAGCGATAGGCATCCCGGCCGTTGACCGGCAGCAGTGCGATATCAATGTTCAGCTGCTTCAGCTTTTCAGGTAGTCCTTCATAGGGAACTCCGTCACCGCTGTGATATATCCGATACCCCCCGATCTCTATGACATATCCGAGGAATTGATAATTTCCAAATTCGTCGCGCTGCAGCTGCTCGTGGGCGGCAGCTACTGCGGTTACCGTTACATGCTCCCAACTGATCTGCTCTCCCCTGTCCAGCAGCACAAGCCGCTGGGCAGGCACCCCGCGCTCAAGGGCTTTATCAACCGTACTACGGGGTGCTATGCAGAGGGGAGCCCTCTGATGCGCATACACCGCTTGAAGGGTGTCCGGATCCAGATGATCAGTATGGGCATGGGTGGAGAACAGCAGATCAAGATCTGCACCGGCAAGATCCTCCGGTTCAACGGGAGGGGGGATCATTCTCTGGTGGGAAAACTCCTTACCCTGGTATTTCCTTGCCAGGGAGTCAGAAAGATAGGGAT
>SKJE01000004.1 GCA_007116075.1 Spirochaetia bacterium | reverse complement strand
TTCAACTACCGATTCTAGCGCCGGCTTGCCTGTTCATAGATCTCATTGATGTACTCCCGAGAGAGTATCGAAGAGATGAGTTTCGCAATAATCAGGATACCCGGGATATTAACCGCCAGACGGGTGAGTGCAAAGGGTGCTCCCAGTGCCTGGAGCTCAAAAAGAAACATGGGTATCTTTGTAGTCGACCAGGCTCCGATGAAGATTAATACATTGAAGAATCCCGCTCCCTTCTTCATGAACACTGAAGCTACGGGAAAGGCGCCGTAGAGAGGACCTGCAGCTGCAGAACCCAGGAGGAAAGCTGTTGCTGCTCCCCTAATGCCTGATCCCGGTCCCATGAATCGGATCATCACATCCTTGGGCACCCAGACATCGAGCAGCCCCAGCAGTATGAAGATCGGAGGAAGCACCGAGAGCATCTCCAGGGTGCCGTTCAATGTCGTATTGAGTGCCCGTTGGAACAGATGCAAGTCAAAGATTGCTAGCACCACATACAGAGCTGTCACGATGAGAGGAAAACGCCATTTCTTTATATTCATGATACCACCATCCCGATAATGACTGCAGCCAGGAGACTGAACAGATACGCTGTAATATTGCGCATCAAACTTGCTTTCCTGCCGAAGTATTGAATTTCAACGGGCATGGTCATTACCCCCACCATCATGAGCGAAGAGATGAATGCGGCAATCTGGGTCAGTCCGGCCCCGCTTCCCAGCAGCAGTGAAGCGGTTGGAAAGGCGATAAACCCGGGTATCAGGGTGATCGATCCGACGAGTGATGCCAGGATCACTCCGGGAAATCCTGATGACTCTCCGATAAGCTCACTGATTACCTCAGGGCTCAGGAAAGCCAGCGTGATGCCCACCAGGAGGATCACTGCAATGAATGCAGGGAGGATATTGAAAAAGGCCATCCAGGATTTTTTGAGAGCCATATATGTTTTCTGTCTGTTCAACGAGAATGACCAGATCAGTCCAGCGGCAGCCAGAAGATAAAAGAGTATTGTAGATATCATTGTAGGTCCTCTGCATCGGTAATAAGCTGGGTGATGTGTGAAACGTTCTGTTTCAGCATTTTAATCCAATGGGTAAGTGCCATGGAACCCTCATCGGTGATCCGGTATACCCGTTTTGCCGGGCCATAGTCACCTGATTCCCAGGTGGAGCTGATCATCCCGTCTGATTCCAGCTTCCGCAGCAGCCGGTAGAGCGATCCGGGATCCGGAGAACTGGGGTCAAACCCATAGCGTTCAAGCCGCTGGAGTATGTTGTATCCATGGTCTGGTGACTGGGAGAGTAAGTAGAGCACTGCGGGAATGAGAAATCGCTCCCGTTTTCCGGATATACAGCATTCATGCATGGCAAACTCCATCTATATGTAATATGCATATAGTGTAGTGAATGATGAATGCTGTGTCAATGGGAGATGGACCGCAGGATATAAAACACATAGGAGTACCACCGGCTGTAGGTATCACACATGGTGATCTCCTCCCGGGTAAAGTTGATCAGGGCTTTTACCGCGGGATCCGAACTCCGTTCTTCTTTCCATTGATCTATGCGTTGTGATAACGGGGTATAGTATTCGGTGTACCAGTCCTTATTCGGGAGGATGAAATGATCTTCCAGTTCATAGCCGGCAAGCTTGATATGATGCAGAGCTCCCTCTATAGTGGTAATCCCGGGATACTCATCCTCCCAGAATTGCCGTATTTCATCGGGAGGGTCAGGTCTGATCCAGTTGAGTTCACTCACTACGAGGTACCCTCCTGGTTTCAGCAGGGGCTTCCAGGCGGAGAGCCCTTCGGGGAAACCCATAATGTAGATGGCCCCTTCGCTCCAGATGACCTCAAATGATTGCTCAGGGTAGGGGAGGCTGAACATGGATTCCCGGGATGTATATACGTTCTGGATACCTTCCCTTCGGCAATGCTCCTCCAGTTCTACTAGATAGGGCTCATGGGTGTCCACTGCGGTGATCATACCCATAGGCCAGCGTTTTGCCAGTTCCACAGTCTGTTTTCCCGGACCGCAGCCGATATCGAGGACATAGGGAGAATCAGTCTGGAGTGCCAGTAAAGAAAGCGCCCTGCGGGTACTCTCACTGCTTCCAGGACCTTGTCTTGGTAAGCTCTCGTGCAGCTCAAAAAACAGTTCATCCATAGTGCGACCTCACAACATACCTATATTATACCGGGGTAAGGCAAAAAGAAAAAGTAAAAATCTTGACACTACTCACTAACTGCGGGTATCCTAATAAAGAGTTAGTTAAATATTTATAAGGAGAAAGAGGTATGAGTAAAAGAGTATTAGTGCTTGCCCTTGTGTGTATTGTGGCTGCTGGGTCACTGTTTGCCGCAGGGCAGAGAGAAGCAGTCGGAGTGGATGATTATAGAATCGGAATCATGACCGGTACAGTATCCCAGGGAGAGGAAGAGTTCCGGGCAGCAGAGAACATGAAGGAGATCTATGGTGACAAGATTGTAATAACCACCTATCCTGACCGGTTCATGCAGGAACAGGAGACCACCATTTCCAATATGATGGCTATGGCATCTGATCCCCAGGTGAAGGCTATCGTAATGGTCCAGGCGGTTCCCGGTGCAACTGCAGCGATCCAGCGGGTACGGGAAGTACGCCCGGACATTCTGTTCATCCTTGGCGCACCCCAGGAAGATCCCGATGTAATCGCCCGGTACGGTGATATCAACCTTCAGACAAATGACATCGCCCGAGGTGCCCAGATTGCTCAGCATTCACAAGATATGGGAGCAAAAGTGCTGGTTCACTACTCATTCCCCCGTCATATGTCCATTGAGATGCTGGCAGTTCGCCGGGACCTCATGAAGGCTGAAGCTGAAAGAATCGGACTGAAATTCATCGAAGAGGACGCTCCGGACCCGACCGGTGATGCAGGAGTACCCGGAACCCAGCAGTTCATCATGGAAGATGTTCCCCGGAAGATCGCTGAATACGGTAAGGATACCGCATTCTTCGGCACCAACTGCGCTATGATGGAACCCCTTATTCGCCAGTCAGTAAGTGGCGGAGCAATTTTTCCCGTACAGTGCTGTCCCTCTCCTTATCATGCACTTCCCGGCGCTCTGGGAATCCGTATACCAGCTGACAAGCAGGGTAACCTTGAATGGATCCGTGAGGAGATTGCAAAGGTTGTTGCTGCCAACAACTCAACCGGCCGCGTAGCAACTTGGCCGGTACCGGTGAACATGATGTACGTTGAGGCAGGTGTCCGCTATTCCATCGAATTTATCGAAGGTCGAACCAACGGCCGTATGGACAAGGACGTGCTGATCTCTATTATGGAAGATGTTGCCGGCGGTGGTGTTGATCTGGAAGAGTACCAGAACTACGAAAACTACTTCCTGTACATGTCAGATCACCTCATTTTCTAGTGTGACGTAATACACCAAGCAGACGTGACCGGATGTCCGGTCACGTCCTGCTGTGATACCACATAACTGAACAGAAAACACAGTATGCCCCGACCGGGGTATGCAACGGATAAGGGATAGGACATTGAGTAAAGAATCATTTGTGCTGCAGATGGACGGGATAGGCAAGGAGTACTACGGAAACCGGGTACTTAATGATATCAGCCTTGCCATACGCCCCGGGGAGATTCATGGAATCGTAGGTGAGAATGGGGCAGGGAAGTCGACCTTGATGAACATTCTCTTCGGCATGGCGGTCATCCACTCCACTGGAGGTCATGACGGTACCATCAAGATTGATGGTAAACCCTCACATATTTCATCGCCCCTTCAGGCGATGCAGCTGGGAATCGGCATGGTTCATCAGGAATTCATGCTCATTCCCGGTTATTCTATTACCGAGAATATTAAACTCAACCGAGAAATCACAAAGGACAACATCTTCAGCAGATTTGCCGGAGAGCGTGTAAAGACGCTGAATGTTGAGGCTATGCAGAAGGACGCGCGGAAGTCCCTGGATACTCTCAATATGAATATTGAGGAGTGGGCTGTTGTATCAGGTCTTCCGGTTGGGCACAAGCAGTTTATTGAGATTGCCCGGGAACTGGACAAAACAAATCTGAAACTGCTTGTCTTTGATGAGCCCACTGCGGTACTTACCGAAAGTGAGGCCGATAGGCTCTTGGATGCAATGAAGCACATTGCCCAGGCGGGTATCGCTATCCTGTTCATCACCCATCGGCTCCATGAGATTATTGAGGTCTGTGATACGATAACCGTACTTCGGGACGGGCATCTGGTTGTCCAGAAGGAGAAAGAGAATACCGATATCTACGAACTTGCTGAAATGATGGTGGGAAGTCGTATTACAGACGTGACCCGGGAAATCCCTGATATCTCAGCAAAGTCCACCATTCTCTCTGTTAAAAACCTTCAGGTGGATATGCCCGGGGAATCAGTGAAGGGTGTTGACCTCGAAGTTAAGGAGGGGGAGATCCTCGGTATTGGAGGTCTTGCGGGTCACGGAAAGCTCGGTATATCCAACGGCGTCATGGGACTCTACGACTCCACGGGAACAGTGATGTTCAGGGGAACACCTGTTACCCTGAATAATCCCTTCTCGGTGATTAACCAGGGACTGGCCTTTGTCTCCGAGGACCGCAGGGGAGTCGGGCTGCTGCTCAACTCATCCATAGAACTCAATATTGTATTTTCTGCTATCCAGGCTCATAATGAGTTTGTCATAAAGAGAGGACCCTTCTCTCAGATGGATGATAAGGCAATCCGTGCGTATGCACGGAAGATGATCAAGGACTTGGATATCAGGTGTACCGGACCCCAGCAGCCGACCAGAAGGCTTTCCGGTGGAAACCAGCAGAAGGTCTGTATTGCCCGGGCTCTGGCGCTGAAGCCAAAACTGCTCTTCGTATCCGAACCCACCCGGGGAATAGATATCGGGGCAAAGAAACTGGTTCTTGAGACGCTGGTGCGGCTCAACAAGGAATTTGGGATGACCGTGGTGATGACCTCCAGCGAACTGGCGGAACTCCGCTCCATCTGCGGGCGGATAGCAATAGTAACTGAAGGCAAGATTGCAGGGGTGCTTAAACCTACGGACAGTGATGTAGATTTTGGTTTAATGATGGCAGGTGAAATCAATGCAGCAGGTTAATAGTGAACAACAGATCAATCGCTTTGATCACGTAAAAAAACAGATCCTCTCCTTCGGGATTCCGAGGATTATCATCATTATATTTTTATTAAGCCTCTGGATCATTGCAACATTTTTGGATATTCCCTTTCCCAGACTGCTGTCCGACACCATTGTCAGGTGGGGGATGAACGGGGTTCTGGTGCTCTCCATGGTTCCGTCTATTCTGGCCGGTACTGGGCTCTATTTCGGCCTTCCCATCGGGATCATCTGCGGTCTTGTGGGAGGTTTGCTCGCTATCGAGATGAACCTCGTAGGGTTTCCGGCTTTTCTCGGAGCAATAGCTTTTTCAGTTCCTTTGGCACTCCTGGTGGGTGGAGCCTACGGGTGGATGCTCAACAAGATCAAGGGATCGGAGATGACCGTCGCAACCTATGCGGGATTCTCAATTGTAAGTCTCATGTGTATCTTTTGGGCCATGGCTCCCTTCAGGAGTCCTGAAATGGCATGGCCCATCGGACGGGGAGTCAGGGTGACCATTTCCCTGGAGGGACGCTACGCCCGGGTACTCAATGAGTTTCTCTCCTTCGATATATTCGGCGTCATGATACCGACCGGGCTGATCCTCTTCTTTATCTTCATGTGCCTAGCGGTATATCTCTTCTTCAGGTCCAAGACCGGTCTTGCCATCAAGGCTGGAGGCGAGAACCCAAGGTTCGCCCAGGCTACGGGTATAGATGTTGATAAAACCCGCATCATCGGCACCATGTTATCCACCGTTCTCGGAGCGGTTGGCATCCTGGTATATGCCCAGAGCTTCGGCTTTATCCAGCTCTATATGGCACCGCTGTTTATGGGGTTTCTTGCAGCTGCTGCGGTTCTCATCGGCGGCGCTTCGATCAGCCGGGCAACCATCCTGAATGTGCTTATCGGTACATTTCTGTTTCAGGGACTGCTGGTTGCAGCCCTTCCGGTGGCTAACCGGGTAGCAACCCTGGGAAGTCTTGCGGAGATTTCCCGGATCATCGTCAGTAACGGAATTATCCTCTATGCGCTGGCACAGAAGAGCGGGGAGTGAGCAAGATGAATAAGAAACATAACAATGAACAGAAACCGGCTCTCACTGCCGGAATTGAAGAGATCAAAGAAATCAAGCATCTGACTCCTGGGGAAAAAATAAAGAAGTTTCTGGTCAATAATATGGTGACGATCCTCTTTGTCATCCTCTGCGGAATCGGGCTGCGCTTATCAGGTCTCTCCATGGCCTTCTATCTGAACGATATTGTCAATAGGATTGCCAGGAACTCATTTCTGATCCTGGCTTTAATCATACCGGTTATGGCTGGAATGGGACTGAATTTCGCCATTGTACTCGGAGCCATGGCAGGACAGGCGGCAATCATCTTTGTAACCCACTGGGGGTTCGGCGGGCCCTTCGGGATTCTGCTCTGTGCGCTCCTAGCGGCCCCTGGAGCCCTGTTTCTTGGATGGATGACCGGACGGCTGCTCAACCGGGCCCGGGGCAAGGAGATGATCACAAGCCTGATCCTTGGATTCTTTGCAAATGGTGTATACCAGTTAATATTCCTGCTGATGATCGGTACTATCATTCCCATGCAGAATGAGGTGCTGGTGCTCAGCTCCGGGATCGGCCTGAGGACTACCATTGACCTCTCCGACGGACTGCGCTACGGTCTTGATGATATCATCAGAACCCCCTTCCCATTGTTTGTCCTGATGTTTTCAGCTGTTGCACTCGTGGTACTTGTTGTGCTGCTGGTGCGGATGCGTTCTCGGCAGTTGGCTGTTGATGCTCCCAAGCGAAAAAAGCTTATTATGTGGAGTGTCTTTACACTTGTGCTGTTGGGATGGAGCCTCATGACCCATTTTTCACTATCTCAGATCAATTTGGTCCGGGTGCCCACATTCACCATGCTGGTTATTGCTGTCCTGTGTCTGTTCAATATTTTTATTGTGAAGACAAAGCTTGGGCAGGATTTCAGGTCTGTCGGACAGGACCAGCATATTGCCCAGGTATCCGGAATTAATGTGGACCGAACCAGGATCCAGGCAATCATGATTTCCACCCTGCTTGCCGCCTGGGGACATATTATCTTTCTCCAGAACCTCGGGGCCTTCAGTACCTATGGAAGCCACGAGCAGGTGGGGATGTTTGCATCTGCGGCAATCCTTATCGGAGGGGCTTCGGTTTCAAAGGCCACCGTAGGTCATGCCATTCTTGGAGCTGTTCTCTTCCACACACTCTTTATTGTTTCCCCCTTGGCAGGACGGAACCTGATGGGTGATGCACAGCTGGGAGAATACTTCAGGACCTTTGTTGCCTATGGAGTTATCGGAGTATCCCTTGGACTTCATGCCTGGAGAAAACTGATCCAGTCCAGGAAGTAAGTTCAAGAGAGCTTTGAAAAG
This sequence comes from Spirochaetia bacterium, assembly GCA_007116075.1. Taxonomy (GTDB): domain Bacteria; phylum Spirochaetota; class Spirochaetia; order PWKH01; family PWKH01; genus PWKH01. The sequence goes on along the minus strand of SKJE01000004.1, from coordinate 18,218 downwards.
AGGCCGCACCCTCAAAGCCCTGCAGCATGACACTGCAGGGCTTCCTGCAACCCGAGATGGGGCTCCTGTTGCCATTCGTGACGTTTTGGCTTACCATATCCGGTAATTATCAATACAGGGAGTTGGCTATGATGGTAGATGCAGTGCAGGTACCGGTATGCTGAAGGGGCTGAAGGCGCTGTTTATCGGCAGGAAAGACGGGTTTCCCGCAGAACTGACTTCAGATGCACAGGCTGCAGGAAGAAAAAATTTTTACCGCTTTTTTACCCTTAATGGGATATCCGTTGCATTTCTGCTTGAGAACCTGCTGATTCTCTATGCACTGCGCAACGGTGTTACCCCTGCACTTACCGCCGTACTGGCTACGTTTATCCACTTAACCATGCCCTTTATGGTCCTGGGAAAAATGCTTGTTGCCCGCATCGGTGCAGCACGGACTTGGGCATGGTGCTGGTTTCTGCGTTATGTCTCAGCATTTTTAATGTTAGCTGCACCGTTTCTTAACAGCCAGATCCTCGTAACAACTGTGATCCTCATTGGCTCCTTCGGGTTTGCTCTGTTTCGCAGTATGGGCATCGTAGCTACAACCCCCTTGGAAGGGGAGGTAACGACACAGGAGAACAGGGGATCATTTCTTTCAGGCAACCACCTCCGGGTTAATATCACCCAAATGATTTCCCTGACCCTTCTCATAGTCCTGCTCGGATATATCGATGATATTTGGGTGTACCAGATGGTAATCGGGTTGGGGTGCCTGGTAGGATTCTATGCCAGCACAATCATTGCACAAATACCGGAAACCCGGGTGCTGGGTCTGTCTGCCCGAAAACCGATGAAAGAAGCCTTTTCTTCCCTCTGGAAGAAGAAAAAGTCCAGAAAGCTGCTGTTTGCCTGGAGTGCAGGGATGGTGGCTTTTACAGTCGTTATCCCCTTTATGATGATTGCAGTGAAGAGCGGGTACGGCATACCGGATCATGAGGCGCTCTTTTTCTCCCTGATCCTGCTTTTCGGCGGCATCGTATCTTCTCTGGTAAACGGGATTATATCTGACCATGTGGGACCACGTCCGCTGCTGATGATCTATACTGGAGTATTGATCCTGCCGGCACTCTTCTGGGCCTTTGCCCCGGACAGCTTCTTGATCGTTCCTGTTGGAGCTGTGTTTTTTATTGCCGGTTACTGTAAATTCGGCATCATTGTCGGACTGGGACAGTATTTTCTATCGACGGTGAACAGTTCCGATCGTGTTGGCAGTGTGCTCTTCATACGGATTTTTTCAGGAATTGCTGCAGGATTGACCGGTTCGCTCATTGGCGGCGGATTGATTTCACTCTTTGAGTTTGCTGGTTACACAGGTCTTGATATCTATCGATTCTATTTCCGGTTTGTGCTGCTGGTGCTTCTGGGAATGGTGGGAGTTGTCAGCACACTCCAGAAGCTCAAGGAGTGGTCCATCAAGGATATCTTATCCCTGCTGGTCACCCCTCGGGACATGTATGCCCTGTATGTGCTGAAACGGCTGCGCAATCACCCCGATATCCTGGAGAACACCCAAGAGCTAAAACGTCTCGGATCAATCGGCTCTGTGGTATCAGAGGCAGAACTCCGCAGGAATCTTGATTCTCCTTTGCTGACTGTCCGGGTCAGTGCAATGCATGGACTGCGGCGGATAGCAATTTCCAGCACGACAGAGGATGCACTCATGGTGGAGCTGCAGCGGGGTGAGTTTACTTCAGCATGGGTAGCGGCAGAGATTCTGGGAGAAAAACGGATACTCCGGGCTTCACAGTATCTCAGGGAGGGCCTTGCCTCAACCGATCCATTTCTCCAGGGGAAATGCATGGTTGCATTGGTGCAGATACAAGATGCCGACAGCTATTCCATGATCATTGAGCTCTTTAAAAAAGCAAAAAACCCGAGAATAGTGATCCATGGAGCAAATGCTCTGGTACTGATGCATAGAAAAGATCTGATAGCACCTATCCTTATAAAATCGCTCGACACCAACCTCCCTGGTCCGGTACTTGATGAAATTCTCACCGCAGCCTCAGAGATTGTCGGGGTTGGGTCTCGTTTTTATCGATTTCTTCATCTCTATAACAAAGACAACAGGGCAGGAAGAAGTCAGCTGTATACAGATCTTGACGGTCAGTTGTTCAAGCCTGATGGAATCCATCTGCTGCAGGAAGAGTCGTCAATATCATCATTAAGCCGGATACTGACAGATTATGTAAAAGCTCACAGGGATGAAGTCTCCCGGGCAGTCAAGCAGGTTCTTGATGCAGTTGGAGAACATGATATTCCATTGAAACCAGCTTTCTGCATGGCCTTGATCCTGTCTGAATATTCGAAGAAAAAAATGCCCCCCCCGGCGGTGGTTGATTAGAGGGAAGACAAAAAATCCCGTAGCATCAATACTACGGGATAACAAAGCGCCCGACGGGAGTCGAACCCGCGTTTTCAGCTTGGAAGGCTGAAGTAATACCACTATACCACAGGCGCAATTTACATAGATATATATAGTAAATTTGAAGAGTAAGGTCAAGGGCAGGGTATGAAGAATGTAAAAAAATCGCTATGATGGCTCCAGCGAAACTATACATATGCATACAGCAAGAAAAGGAACATGATATGGGTATACGAGGAGAACTGTTTTCTACACGATTTTCATCTCAGAAGCGGACCTATTTTTTTAACGTGAAGGAAAACCGCAAGGGAGATATGTTTCTCAACATTGTTGAGAGCAAGAAACAGGGTGAAGATGATTTTGAGCGGCATTCGGTCCTTATCTTCGATGAAGATTTGGAGCATTTTGAGCGGGAACTGCTTCGGGCTCTTGACTTCATGAAGAGGCGCAAGGGCTGACATGAAAACTTCGCCGGTGGATTGGCGACAGGCCGAATTCAGCGACCCGCTGGCGATGTACCTGCGTGGGGTATCCCTTGTGGCGTTCAAAGCCCCAGTGAGGGTAGCGCCCGGAAGCGTGGACCATCCAGCGGTCCCGGGCTTCCTTGGCTAGGATTGATGCGGCCATCACTTCGCATACCAGCCGATCTCCCCCGACCTGGGCTGTCATACTGGTATGGAGCAGGGAGAGGGTATGGGATCCGTCAATGATAACAGGAGTGTCCCATTTATCACTCCAGGGAAGGGAGAAGAAGGCGCGTTCCATGGCAAGCAGCGTTGCATAATGGATATTCAATTGATCGATGCTGCGGTGATTTGCCCACCCCACGGCCCAGCAGCTTGCTTGCTCTTTTATAAGGGCTTCAAGGATGTTTCGCCGTTTCGGGCTGAGCTGTTTTGAGTCTTTCAACAGATCCCTGGGGAAGTTCCCGGGAAGTACCACCGCTGCGGCGGTTACCGGACCTGCCAGTGGGCCCCTGCCGGCCTCATCAATACCGATGCAGAATTTCATAGGAACCTGAGTATACAATGAAACTTCTCATTTCGTACATCCTTTTATAAGTAGAAGCAGTATGGTATACTGCGAATCACACATCCATACGGACAGTAAGGATAGGAATAAACTGTGTTTTTAAAGAGTGTTGAGTTATTCGGATTTAAATCCTTTGCAGATAGAAGTAAATTGCAGTTCTCTGAAGGTATCAGTGCATTGCTGGGCCCGAACGGATGCGGAAAGAGCAACATCGTTGACAGCATCAAGTGGGTCCTGGGTGAGCAGTCCACTAAGACCCTCAGGGCCGGCAAGATGGAAGATGTGATCTTCAACGGCACTGAGTCCCGAAAGGCCCTGAACATCTCCGAGGTGACCCTGGTGATATCAAATGAAGAGGGATATCTGCCCATGGATGTGTCCGAGATCGCCATCAAACGGCGGGTCCACCGTTCAGGGGACGGGGAGTACTTCATCAACAATACTCCGGTGAAACTGAAGGATATCAGGGAGCTCTTCTTTGACACTGGTATCGGAAAATCCGCCTATTCCATTCTAGAACAGGGAAAAATTGACCAGATTCTCTCCCATCGTCCCGAGGATCGACGGTATATCTTTGAAGAGGCCGCAGGCATTACCCGGTACAAGCTGAAAAGTGCCGAGGCCGAGCGGAAGCTCCAGGCTACCGATGAAAACCTGAAACAGGTGGGAGGTATCCTCAGGGAAGTGAAGAAGAGTTACACTACCCTGAAGGTGCAGGCCCAGCGCGCCCAGCGTTACCAGGAGCTTCAGAAGGAGATTTTTGATCTCGAGGTGGATATGCAGCTTTCCCGTCTTAAGGAGATGCTGCTGAGGCGGGAGGATAAGCAGAAGCTATTCCGGGAGGGCCAAAAGCGGTTAGCGGACCTCAAGGAGAAGGTTTCTGATTTAGAACAGGAACTGGAGCAGAGTATTGACCTGATGAATACCCTGTCCCAGAAACGTGTCTCAATCCAGGTTCGCCTTCAGAGGCTTGATGAGGCAAAACAGAACAAGTCTAATCAGATATCGCTGCTCTATGACCGGATGAAGGATTTCTCAACCTCACAGCAGGAGGCTGAAAGCAGAGGCCAGGTGCTCCAGGAACGTATCGAACGTGATGCAGGGGAGATAGACCGGTATGCCGCAGAGATCGATGACCTGAAGGAAGAAATTGTCAGGAGTGAAGCAGAAATTGTGGAGTTCCAGAACAGCATTTCCATAGCTGAGCAGCGCATAGAACGCAACGAGCGCACCATTGATGAATCCGAAGAGCGGATTATTGAGCTGGATACACAGCAGCGGAATCTCCATTCCCTGCTCCATGAACTGACTGAGGACATAGTCCACCAGCTTGACCGGGAACTGAAAGAATCCGGATACTCTGCGACCGCCCGGAGTACGCTGGAGACAGAGATAGCCCGAAAGTTTCACAGCCTCAAGACCCGGCTGGACGGAAAGGTCTCCTATCTCAAGGAACTTGAGCGGGGCGGTCATTTCGAGAGCGGGGAGCTTTTAAGCGATATCAGAAATCTTACCGGTGAAATCAGTACGGGAGTGCTGTCTCTTCAGCAGCTGTTCAAGGACTATACCGAAGCGATTCCGGCTTTTATTGACGATTTCCTCGCTCCTGAGGGAATTATCACCAAAAAGCGGGACATTGACCAGCAGATAGATGTCAATGCAGCACAGGTTGCCAAGAAGAGGATCCTTATCCAGGAACTGAGAAGCGAGAATACCCACCTGAGGGAGAAACTGCGGGAGTATCTCACTACACTGGAGGAGGTGAAGATTTCCCTTGCAGGAATGAACAGCTCCAAGGGGCAGCTTACTGCATCGATCCAGGAGCTTCGACGTAGAATATCTGAGCAGGAAGTGATGCATGACGAGGCCCTCCGGGATGCAGAGATCGCCCTGAACAGGGCTGAGGAGACCCGGGAAAAGCTGGAAGCACTTGAGGCTGAACGGGAGGCCCATGTTCAGGAGGAGCATGAGCTGAGGGAGGAGCTGAAGGAGCTGGACTACAACGTAAATGAACGCAACAGCACCATGGACGTGAAAAAGAGCACCCTTGAGCGGTATCTTGAAGAACGGGATCTGCTGGTGCAGCGGGTGGAACGCTCCGAGGTCGAGAGTGAATCCCTGGAGCAGGAGATTCGCGGGGTCTATGAACAATTTGAAGAGCTCCATGCCCGGAGTCTCCGGGAATTTGATTCAAGGATATTCACCGAACACCTTGACCGGATGAAGGGCAGGGAGGCTTTGCGGGAGCTCCGGGGGGAGCTAAGAAATCTCGGACAGATAAACCACATGGCAAGTGAAGAATTTGCAGAGGTGAAGCAGCGGTATGACTTTCTGGCAAAACAGATTAAGGATCTCGAAACCGCAAAGCATAATCTTCTGCAGATTACCCGGGAGATCAAAGAAAAATCCGAACAGCTCTTTACTGAAAGTTATCACCAGATAAAGACCAATTTTCATACCATGTTCCGAAGACTCTTCGGAGGAGGTCGAGGGGAGCTCCGGCTTATAGATTCAAAAGAGGTGCTTACCTCTGGGGTTGATATTCTCGCCCAGCCGCCGGGCAAGAAGCTTGAACGTATATCCCTGCTCTCAGGAGGTGAGCGTTCATTGACAGCGGTAGCCCTGCTCTTTGCCACCTACATGGTTAAACCCTCTCCATTTTGTATCCTCGACGAAATTGATGCAGCCCTTGATGATGCAAATGTCGGCAGGTTTCTCGGCGTGCTTGAGGAATTCGGTCAGGATTCACAATTTATTATTATCACCCATAATAAGAAAACCGTGATCGGAGCACAGACAATGCTGGGTGTGACCATGGAGGAACCGGGTGTGTCCAAGGTGATATCATATCGGCTCTCGGATACTCCAACCAAGGAACCGATGCTGGTCCTCAAGTAACATCACCGGTTGACCATACCGGGTAAATGCGGTATAAGTTCATGTGGTAAAATAGGTAAAAGTGGGAATTATGCTTGAGAACATAAGCGATAAATTTAACGACATTGTCAGGCAGGTATCTGGTAAGCATAAGATATCTGAAAAGAATATTCAGGAAGCCGTAGATGAGATCAAGCTTGCTTTGCTTGAGGCTGATGTCAATCTCCGTGTGGTTCGTCGTTTTGTCAACCGCACCATTGAGGATGCCCGGGGCGAGAAGGTACTCAAATCTGTGGATCCGGGTCAGCAGTTCATTAAGGTGGTCTATGATCGCCTGGTAGAGCTCCTCGGGGATACCCGGCAGGAACTTGAGCTCAGGGGACCGGACACTACTTCTGTCATCTTGATGATGGGGCTTCAGGGGTCAGGTAAGACTACTACCGCGGCAAAACTGGCTTATATGCTGAAGAAGGAGGGCCGAAATCCTCTCCTGATTGCAGCAGACCTGGTTCGTCCTGCGGCGGTGCAGCAGCTCCAGGTGCTCGGCGAACAGATCGGCGTTCCGGTCTATGCTGAGGATCCCCAATTGGTTAAGGATCCCGTGCAGGTGGTCAAGGCGGGACTGAAGAAGGCCCGCCGCGAGCTTTTCGATACGGCCATTGTGGACACAACAGGACGGCTGCATCTTGATGAAGTGATGATGGCCCAGATCAAGGAGATTTATGCCGCAGCGAAGCCCGATGAGGCGCTCTATGTAGCAGACTCCATGACCGGTCAGCACGCGGTTACCATAGCTAAGGAGTTCCATGAAAAGGTCGGCATCGACGGGGTGATCCTGACGAAGTTTGACTCAGATACCAGGGGCGGTGCGGCCCTCTCCATCAGGACCGTAACGGGAAAACCGATAAAATTTATCGGTGTGGGTGAAAAGGTTGAAGACCTGGACCCCTTCTATCCCGACCGGATCGCCTCCCGGATTCTTGGAATGGGGGATGTGGTCTCCCTTGTGGAAAAGGCCCAGGAGAATTTTAATGAAGAGGATGCCCAGCGGATGCAGAAAAAGATGGCAAGTGCCACCTTTTCGCTGCAGGACTATCTTGAACAATTGCAGAAAATGAATAGTATGGGTCCATTGAGTTCTATCATTGATATGATACCCGGAGCAAAGGGGAATATTAACGAAGATGATATCGATACCGACGAAATTCGTCGGGAACAGGCGATTATCCAGTCCATGACCTTCAGTGAACGGAATAACCACCGAATCCTGGGTCCCTCCCGCAGGAGACGTATAGCCCGGGGGAGCGGAACATCGGTCTATGACGTAAACCGCCTGGTAAAGAAATTTGAAAAAATGCGACTTATGATGAAGAAAGTTGCGAAAAATAAGAAATATCAATCAGAAATGCTCAAGCAGTTGGGCATGTAGTTGTGTTCGTAGGAGGCACGTGTGAGTATTAAGATCAGACTGAAGCGGTTCGGGACAAAAAAACGACCCTACTATCGTATTGTTGTCATGGATTCCCGTTCTCCCCGGGATGGAAAGACCTTGGATGAAGTAGGACTGTACCATCCGATCGAGCAGAAGGGTGAGCAGATTCGCCTCGATGAAGAGAAGATTACCCAGTGGATCGCTAAGGGTGTTCAGCCCTCTTTGACTGTAAAGCGGCTGCTGAATAAGAACAACATCTTTCTCAACCGCGAGGCTCAGTAGACTTCGCATTCGAAGATAAGGAGCCTGACATGGAAAAAGATCTCGTTGAATATATAGCAAAATCTCTCGTGGATGACCCTGCAGGTGTAGTGGTCAATGTCATCGAGGGAGAAAAATCGACGATTCTTGAACTGAAGGTGTCCCCGGATGATATTGGAAAGGTCATTGGCAAACAGGGACGCATTGCAAAGGCAGTACGTACCATCCTCAGTGCATCGGCTACGAAGTCCGGTAAACGGGTGGTGCTGGAAATACTTGACTGATGGGTAGACTGGCGACTGCACAGATTCGTACCTCCCATGGAGTGAAGGGATTCATGAAAGTGCATTCCTACTCCGGTGAACAGGATCATCTCCTGAAGCTCAAGGAGGTAACCCTGAAAAAGGGACATCGGGAAAAACAGTTCCTGGTTGAACAGGTTCGCCCCTGTACAGGCGGTGTGCTGCTGAAGCTTTCGGGCATAGACAGTCCTGAGGATGCGCGTTCCTATAATTCATGGGAACTGTGGGTAGACCGGGAGCAAGCGGCTAAACTGGATGAACAGGAGTTCTACTACGCCGATCTCTTCGGCATGGCGGTACTTTGTGAAGGAGAAGAGGTGGCCCAGGTTATCTCTGTGAGTGCCGGTGGTACCTCCGAGCTGCTGGAACTTGAACGGGAGGGCAGAAGGTTTTTTGTGCCCTTCATTGACCAGTTTATCGGTGAGGTCTCCCTGGAGGACCGTACGATAATTCTTAAGGATCGGCGGTTACTCGAATGAAGGTGACTGTTCTGACCCTGTTTCCGGAGATCATATCGGGCTATCTTGATGCCTCGATTATGGCTAAGGTCCGGGATGAGGGTAAGATCAATACAGAGGTAGTGCAGATCAGGGATTTTGCACAGGATCGACACCGAAGCTGCGATGATGCCCCCTACGGCGGTGGGGCGGGAATGGTGCTGAAGCCGGAGCCCCTGGCCTTGGCCCTTGATTCGGTTGATGCCAGTTCAAAACGGGTGGTATATCCCACTCCGTCGGGCAGGCCCTTTGACCAGGACTATGCCGGTGAATTGGGTAAAGCAGATGAGCTGGTCTTTATCTGCGGCCGTTACGAGGGAATAGACCAGCGGATTATCGATGAATATGTCACCGATGAAATATCAATCGGTGATTATGTAATCTCCTCAGGAGAGATTGCAGCCCTTGTCATTATTGACGGGGTATATCGTCTGCTTGAGGGTGTTATAAGCCGTGAGTCCCTGGAGGAAGAGAGCTTCTCCCGGGGCCTGTTGGAGTATCCCCACTATACCCGTCCTGCCCAGTTTCATGGACGGGACGTGCCGGAGGTGCTGCTTTCGGGTCATCATGGGGAAATCCAGCGGTGGAGACTGCTTAAGCAGGTGGAAAAAACAGTAAAAATCCGACCTGACCTACTGGAACAGGTCGACATTACTGAAGAAATACGTAATATTCTAGGTGAGTTGGAAACTGCTCGCAAAGGGGAATGATATGGACATAATAAAGGCAATTGAAGCCGAACAAATGAAAGACAGTGTAGAGGAATTTCGCATCGGCGATACCGTACAGGTCCATTTTAAAATTATTGAGGGCCAGACTGAGCGTATTCAGGTCTTTGAGGGACTTGTTATTGCTAAAAAGAATTCCGGGGTGCGCAAGACCTTTGTGGTTCGCAAGATGTCCTACGGAGTAGGGGTAGAGCGGGTATTTCCGCTGCACTCTCCCCGGATAGACAAGCTCGTAGTAGTGCGCAAGGGCCGGGTACGGCGTTCCAAGCTGTATTACATCCGGGACCGGGTTGGTAAGGCTGCCAAGGTGCAGGAACTGATCAAGAAAAAACGACATTAAGTATGTGAGATGCCATGGCTGAAAAAGAACAGGGACGTTCAAAAAGTGGAAAGCGGCGTAAACGCGGCAGAGGTAACCGTAAGCAGGAGCAGAAGATCCAGCAGGGTCCGGCTAAGCCTGCGGTAATCTGTTCCCTCTGTGAAAAACCGATTGAGGTAATCTCTACTGCGGTAAGCGGTATGAGCACAGGTGATATCGCACACCTTGAGTGTGTGATCCGCCATCTGGAACAGTCTGAACAGCTGTCTGACAGTCAGCGGATAATCTATATCGGCCAGGGCAATTTTGCGGTTGTGCAGTACCGTAATGAGCACAAGCAGGGAGCTTTTACGATTGTAAAGCGGATTACCCATGAGACGAGTGAGCAGACAAAGTTGTTCAAGCAGTCCATCGGTGACCGGCTCCCTCAGGTGCCGATGTAGCGCGGAGAGGATAGTGAAGAGACAAGCAGTGCTTCCGGGAACCTTCGATCCACCGACTCTGGGACATCTCAATGTTATACAGCGGGCTTCCCGGCTTTTTGATACCCTCTATGTGGTCATTGCGGTAAATACTATGAAGCAGTGCCTCTTTCAGGAGGAAGAACGGCTGAGTATGATGGAGCAGCTTCTTGAGGATTACCACAATGTAGAAGTAATGACATGGGAGGGGCTGGTAGCAGATTTCTGCAGAGAACACTCCGTTCCCGTGATGATGCGGGGTGTCAGGGCCCTTGCTGACTTCGGGTATGAATTTGAGCTCGCCATGACCAATAAGCAGCTGAACCCGCAGATTGAGACGGTGTTTATGCCGACGGACCCGCAGTTTTTTGTACTGCGGTCTTCCGCAATCAAAGAAATGGCAGCCTACGGAGCTGATATCTCTACGATGGTACCGAAAAGCGTCGCTGAGGCGCTGATGCGTAAGATGGGAAATTGACGAAAACACGTAAAAGTGTTGACAAAAAACAGGATTTACGGTTACTGTTCCAGTAACCATATCTGTATGAAATCTATTGAAGAAGGGGATAATACAATATGGCTGTTCCAAAGTATAAGACTTCAAAGGCGCGAACTCGAGCCCGGAGGTCGGTGAATATGAAGCTGACCGCTCCAAGCTTGATTGAGTGCGGTACATGTGGTAATAAGGTGCTTCCGCATCGTGTCTGTCCAAAATGCGGTTTCTACCGCGGCAGACAGGTGCTTCAAATTGAAGACATCGGTTAACAGTAAAGGAGAATAGGAATTATGGATGATCTGTTTGGAAAAATGAAAGCGCTCATAGCTGAAAAACTTGAGATTGAAGAATCTTCTATCACCCTTGATGCATCATTCCGAAAGGACCTGGGAGCTGACAGTCTCGACACCTATGAACTGGTCTATGCAATCGAAGAGGAACTTGGTATTACCATTCCCGATGAGAAGGCCAATGAATTTGAGACCGTTCGTGACGCTGTTGAATTTTTGGAATCACAGATAAAGAAGTAGGGTGGTATACCCCTTCAATATATGATGATTTCAAGAAATGAGGAGCAGTTCAGGAGGGGGTTGCCAAGCATTGCCCCGATTCGGAAGAAGGAACTGCTGCTGTTCCAGAAAACCTCTCATATCAGGTTCAGAAGACTTGAACTTCTGAACCTTGCCTTTTCTCATCGCTCTTTTGCGAATGAGCAGGGGGAAGATGTCGATAACAACGAGAAACTTGAATTTCTCGGCGACAGTGTGCTTGGCCTGGTCATCAGTGAATACCTCTTTATTGAGTATCCTGAGATGGTTGAGGGTGATTTCGCTCGGATTAAGTCCTTTGTGGTAAGCGAGGACAGTCTCAGTGAATTTGCCCGACGGACCAAGGTCGACAACTTCATCCTGATCGGTAAAGGTGAGGAGTACTCGGGAGGACGGAAGAAAAAAGCTATTCTGGCGGACTGCCTGGAGGCGATCATCGGTGCATACTACCTGGATTCCGGGTATAAGCCGGTGAAAAAATTTATCCTGGAGTACCTGGTCCCTGAAATCCAGAAAGTGCTGGATAATAAGCACAAAAAGGATTACAAGACCCTGCTGCAGGAGCATGTCCAGAAGAGTTTTAAGACCTATCCCCGCTATTCCGTAGTGAAGAAGACAGGACCTGATCACAACCGTCAGTTCTGGGTCTCAGTCACGGTGGGAAAGAAAATCTTTGGTCCCGGCAAGGGACAGAATAAGAAAGAGGCGGAACAAGAAGCAGCAGGCATCGCATTTACTGCCCTGGCGGGAGAGCAGCAGGACTAGCGCTGCTCTCCTGTCAGGTGCATCTCATAGTAGCGCTTTGCTACTTCCAGAAGCTGTGCCCGGTTGTTCATGGCAGGATCGTCCAGTACTGATTCCAGCAGCTGTTCAAGCAGCACTCCGATCACTCTGCCCGGTTTGAGATGCAGTTCCTCCATAAGATCCTTTCCATTGACAGCCAGATCTTTTATGGTCAATGCATCCTGCTGGCCGCGGATCGTATCAATACGCTGACGAAGCTCACGGTTGCTGTCATGTTTCGTATGTGACCCGAAGGTACCGTACTGGTCCGCCCTTCGCAGGATAAAGAGATCCTCCAGAGCATCATAACCCACTTGAGCAATAAACCGTCGCACCGCGGCATCACTCCATTCCGGGGTGTAATGGTACATATGATTCCTGATCAGATGAAGGATATACTCCCGGTCCCTGTTGGAAAAGCAGAACCTGCGCATCAACTTCTCAGCCTGAGCAGACGATATCTGTTCATGCCGGTGAAAGGTGGTAATCCCCAGTTCGTCGGACCCCATACTCTCAGGTTTCCCGATATCATGGAGCAAAGCCGCCCACCGCAACAGGAGGTGTTCCCGGGGAGCCCCGTCACAGCTCAGCAGGCAATGGCGATACACGTCGAAACGGTGGTTCCCCTTCTGCTCAACATCAACACCTGCCAGCAGTTCCGGCAGGATCTGTTCCATAAGGCCGGTTGTGCGCATCAGTTCCAGTCCCGTCGAGGGAATCGCGGAAGAGAGCAGGCCGTCAAGCTCATCCTTTATACGTTCAGGGGATACAAAGGCGATTAATCCGGCACAGCGGGTAATTCCTTCCAGGGTTGCCTCTTCAAGGGTGAACCCGAGCTGGGACGCAAAACGGCATGCCCTGAGCATCCGGAGGGCATCCTCCTCAAAACGGTGAATCGGGTCCCCGATAGCACGAATTACCCGCCCTTTGATATCATCCCTTCCCCCGTGATCATCCACCAGCTGCCCTGTCACACCGTGAAGCGCCAGGGCATTCATGGTGAAGTCCCTCCGCTTAAGATCCTCATGGATGGAGTTGGAGAACTGCACGTCATCAGGTCTTCGGTGATCCAGATAGGTGCCGTCACTTCTGAAGGTGGTTACCTCAAAGCTGACCCCCCGGTAGAACACCGTAACAGTACCATGGTCAATACCAGTTGGAATCACCCGGCGAAAGAGACTCTGCACGTCCTTCGGGTGGGCATTGGTGGCCAGGTCGTAGTCCTGTTTACCCTCTTTACGGCGCAGCAGCCGGTCACGGACTGCTCCCCCCACCAGATACACCTCGTAACCAGCTTCAGAGAATACACGGGAGATCGATTGAACTATAGATGGGACATGAATACGTTTCACCATTGCAACCCTACACAATTGGTCAGAAGTATGTCAAGGCATTGAATATATTGCTGAATACGGCTATATTGTTTGCTTAGAATACAATAGCGTTATAAATATTCACGTCACCAGGAGGATACCTTGTTTAAGCCTGTACATTCCCGCGTCAGCTTCCCAAAAATGGAAGAGAAAATCCTTGAGTTCTGGGAGCATCACAAAATATTTCAAAAATCAATCGATACGAGAGCAGACGGAGAGGACTATGTCTTCTATGATGGTCCTCCCTTTGCCACCGGACTGCCCCATTTCGGCCATTTTGTGCCCGGTACCATCAAGGACATTATTCCCCGGTACCAGACTATGAAGGGGAAACGGGTGGAGCGCCGTTTCGGCTGGGACTGCCACGGACTGCCTGTTGAATATGAGATAATGAAAACTCTGGGTATTTCCGGCACTAAGCAGATCAAGGAATTCGGTGTCGGGAAATTTAATGAAAGCTGCCGATCCATTGTGCTGCGCTACACAACGGAATGGGAGAAGATTGTAACGAGGATGGGTCGATGGGTCGATTTTGAGCACGACTACAAGACCATGGATCCCGACTACATGGAATCAATCTGGTGGGTGTTTAAGCAGCTCTTTGAAAAGGGACTCGTATATGAAGGATATACGATCATGCCCTACAGTCCTGCCCTGGCCACACCACTGTCAAACTTTGAGGTGAACCTCGGCGGTTACCAGGATGTGGTGGATCCGGCAATCACCATGAAATTCAGGCTGGTGGATGAACCGGATACCTCCTTTCTCGCCTGGACCACCACTCCCTGGACGCTCCCGTCAAACCTCGCCCTCGTCCTTGGTTCCGATATCGACTATGTGAAGGTGCTTGACGGCAATGAATACTACATCCTTGCAGAGGGAACCCTCTCCTCCTACTATAAGTCAGAAGATGACTATGAAATTGTCAAACGTTTCAAGGGATCTGAACTTGAAGGGATTTCCTATGAACCGCTGTTTCCATTTTTTCAGCACCACAAGGAACAGGGTGCTTTCAGAACCTTTCTCGGTGACTATGTAACCGTTGATAACGGAACAGGTATCGTGCATACCGCCCCGGGATTCGGCGAAGATGACTACCGGGTGCTCAAGGGAACCGGAATTCCCGTGGTCTGTCCTGTAGATGATGAATGCCGGTTTACCGATGAAGTATCGAGCTGGCAGGGACTCTTTGTGAAGGATGCTGATGACCAGATCATCAAGCGGCTTCAGGAGGAGGGGAAACTGGTCAAGCATGAACGGTACAAACACAGTTATCCCTTCTGCTACCGGACCAAGCAGCCGCTTATCTACCGTGCCCTCTCTAGCTGGTTCGTGGATGTTCCCAAAATCAAGAAGCTGCTCATGGATGTGAATTCCCAGATCAACTGGGTTCCTGATCACCTGAAGGACGGCCGGTTCGGGAAATGGCTCGAAGCTGCCCGGGAATGGTCCATCAGCAGAAACCGGTTCTGGGGAAATCCTATCCCGGTCTGGAAATGTGACGGTTCTGACTATATGGAGGTTATCGGTTCACGCAAGGAGTTGGAGGATAAAACCGGTGTTTCCGTCCCTGATATCCACAAGCATTTTGTAGATGATCTTACCTGGCCGAGCCCAGACGGGAAGGGGACCATGCGCCGGATTCCAGACGTGCTGGACTGCTGGTTTGAATCGGGTTCCATGCCCTATGCCCAGAATCATTACCCCTTTGCAAATAAGGAGTATTTCGAGAACAACTTCCCCGCCGACTTCATCTGTGAGGGACTAGATCAGACCAGAGGATGGTTCTACACCCTGGTGATTCTCGGGGCGGCACTCTTTGAGAAGCCCGCATTCCAGAATGTAGTAGTTAACGGGCTGGTTCTTGCTGAGGACGGTAAGAAGATGTCCAAATCGGACAGGAACTATACCGACCCCATGGAAGTGGTCAATGAATACGGTGCGGATGCCCTCCGTTTTTTCCTTATGGACTCCGCAGTGGTGAAGGGGGAGGACCTGAAGTTCTCCGATGAAGGTGTCAAGGATGTCTTGAAGAACTTCATCATACCCATGTGGAATGCCTACAGTTTTTTCGTGACCTATGCAAACATCGACGGGTATGAGCCGGATCACACACGTATGGCGGATCTCAAGCCAGCCAATCCCCTGGACCGGTGGATTCTCTCTGAATCCGAGCGGCTGGTTGCTGAGGTAACTGAACAGCTGGAATCCTACGATCTCCAGCGGGCCCTTCAGCCGATTGTGCGGTTCATCGACTCCCTGAACAATTGGTACATCAGGAGGTCAAGAAGACGCTTCTGGCGGTCAGAAAACGACAAGGATAAGCTCCAGGCCTATGATACCCTGTACACTGTACTGATGAAACTTGTACAGGTTGCAGCTCCCACGGTCCCTTTTATAACCGAGGAGATGTACCAGAATCTGAAGACCGATGACATGAGCGAATCGGTTCACCTGTGTTATTTCCCGATTGAGGATACAAGCAAGCGGGATTTTGAACTCGAGGAGAAGATGGCGGTCACCCGGAAGGCCGTCAGCATGGGCCGGGCATTGAGAAGCTCCCATAACCTGAAAACCCGCCAGCCCTTGAAGTCAATTTATCTGGTGACCCGGGATGCCCGCCAGCGGGTGATCCTTCATGAGATGGAGGGAATCATCAAGGAGGAGCTCAATGTGAAGGAGGTCATCCATCGTGAGAACGAGGAGGACCTGGTGGAATTCAGTGCCAAGGCGAACTTTAAGCTCCTGGGCAAACAGCTCGGAAAACAGATGAAGGAGGTCGCCTCCCGTATCCAGGAACTCTCCATGGAGGAGATCCAGTCGGTTATGGACGGAGCGGTCCTCGTGATCGACTACAGCAACGGCTCAATAGAGCTCAATGAGCAGTCCATCGTCGTCCAGCGGAATGAAAAGCCCCATATGCGTGTGCTCAATGAAGGAAGTCTGACCGTCGGTCTCGACAGTGAGATTACCGGTGAGCTGCTCCGGGAGGGACTTGCCCGGGATATCGTCCGGGGTATTCAGAGCCTGCGGAAAGACCGCGGACTGGACGTCACCGATCGTATCGCCTTGAATATCCACGGGGAAGAAGATGTATGTGCGGCGGTTGAGGAGTACCGAGACCATATTATGAGGGAGACCTTGGCAGACAAGATTATCCTGGCTGGTGGTGAAGGCGCAGTGGAGATTCCATGCGGAGATACCCAATGCACAATAGACGTCGTGCGAACATAGTCCTGCTGGGCATCATCCTGACGGCACTGCTTACAGGATGTGCCCATCGTCCGGCCTACAGGGATCCATACTTTTTTGAGACCCTTGGTTCAGACAGTCAGCTCATGGTTACCATGCGCAATGATGCCCTGCATAATGTAGTGGTCTATGCATTTCCTGAGTTTGGGGGAGAGGAGTCGGAGATCCTTTTTGACCGGGCAGATAGGATTTCCGTAGCAGTTCCCACAACCCCCGGTGATCATCCTGTTGGGCTCTACGGCGGGGTAGAGGGCAGGATCCCGAAGGTCTTAACCCGCCTCGGTCTGAACGCTTCCCATGAGTGGAACCGGACCAGGGACGGTTTTACCTACTACAGGAGCGACGAAAGCGGATTTGAGCTTGCGGTTCCAAAACGGGGTATTATCGTCTTTGCTGACCGGAACCTCCACGAGGTCTATGACCGGATGACCGAACACCGGGTGGTCTATGTTCCCCGGGAGCTGACTCAGCAGTTCCTTGATGCTGATGCAGCACTCTATTCAGCATCTCCCGACGGGATGAATCTTTTCGGGGAGCAGGTCTCTTTTCCCTTTGAGCTCTTCTTTGATGAGATGTGGGTTACCGTGAACCGGGTTGATCAGGTGGTGAATCTGAACGGAGATCATGTGCCGGAGAGGAGCTTATACCATGTAGCGGGGATTATCACGCTGCCGGAGAATGTGCAAGCCCGGGTGTTTGACCGGGTAATCCGGGTGCTCTACCAGGACTATATGAAAAAACGGGACATGACCGTAGAAAACTGGAGAATCACCATTAACCTGCGGGAGAACCGGGTAGTGTTTGACAATTTTTTGATATTTGACGATATTATTGAACAGGTGCTCCGTCTTGCTGCACGGTAGCATCTTCACCACAAAAAAAGAAAAGAAGGAGATCCAGATACACCATGCCTACCTATGATTATTGTTGCGACAGCTGCTTATATAAGTTTGAACATTTTCAGTCCATGCAGGATGATCCCCTGTCAACCTGCCCTGAATGCGGAGAGTCTGTCAGGAGACTGCTCACCGGGGGCAGCGGAATTATATTCAAGGGAAGCGGTTTCTACGTGACCGACAACAGGAAAAGCGGCAAGAAACCTGAAGCCCCGAAGGCTGATCCCCCTCCTGCTACCGACTAACCAATAACCCTCAGTGCGCCGGGCATGCAGACGGCTTCCATCTGTTTTCCGGCGGTACTGATTGTTTCCCCGTCCGCATGAATTGGAAGCACACCTGATACTGCGCGGATGGATATCTTGTTCGTTCTCTGAAATATGGTATCTTTGTGGCCGTCCTGGGTCCCCTTTTTATATCGAAGCAGTGCCCCGATCATCTTTATCCGTCTCGGATGCTGGTGGGTCATATAGACATCAAAAAGACCATCCTTGTTATCCCCCCGGGGAGCCATGAGAAATGACCCTCCCAAACGCCTGCCGATCATGCAGCAG
>SKJE01000015.1 GCA_007116075.1 Spirochaetia bacterium | reverse complement strand
TTAGTTTAGCCTCTATGCCTATTTCAATTAATTTGATTTGCCTGAATTCCTTTTCAATTTCCTGTAGAGCGGTTTCTATGTCATCATCAAGGTTCTTCATCAAGGATCTAACCTGCTTTTCATTTTCATTGGTAAATCCAGTTACAACATTACGCTGCTGCCGGATATGCAGTTCAAGATCAGACATATGTTCCCGCATCAACTCCATCCCTTCATCAAGCTTCTGATTAAAATCCAGTAATGCCTGATCAATGGTTTTCTCTGTCTGGGCAGTTGTACCACTGACCAGCATTGAAATATTCTTCCTCTCCTGCTGCATCATACGATTAGTCTCTGTCTCAGCTTCCTCTACGAAGCGCGATACCCTATTAACCATAGAAGTCAGTTCTTTACGGATATCAGCCAAAGCCTGCTCTCTATCACGCTGAACATCACCTGCTGTCTGAGAGATTGCTTTCTCATACTGAGCATGAAGGATTTGGATGGTGGAATGAAGCTGCTTCATTTCCTTGAGATAGTCTTCAGCTTCATTTTCAAGCGCAATAGCTGCTCCAATATATTGATTATTGAGCAGACTCATCTTCTGCTTAAATTCAGTCTCCACTTTTCTGTTATAATCAACGTAGGAGTCTTGTAATTCCGCAAGGTTAGAGCGTGTGAGCGTATCTGATTCCTCTTTGTAGCTGGTAAAAATGATTTCTATTGATTTAAGTACAGCTTCCTGGGAAGACTTTACGGTTCGGAAAGCTTCCTCAGCTTGTTGAACGTACTCGTCCCGTAATCGTGTAATATCATCTGAATATCCTGAAAAAACCATTTCAATTGATCGCAGCGTCTGCTGATATGTCCTGTCTATATCCTCAACCGCGTTACTGAGCTGGGACAGGATCTCTTGAGACGCTTCAGAATTGACTTGCAGAGACTCATTCAGTTCTTGAAGTTCTTCTGTATCAAACAAATCATACGTATCAATATAGTCCGCAATTCTCTGATCCACCATCTTAGGAGTCATACATCCGACTAAACTGTATACCATGAGCAGAGCACACAAAACACCAACTGCACCTTTCGGGTTCTTCATAATTCCCTCCACTGATTAATAATAAAACGAGCTTATCTCGTTATTAATTTCTGTGTTTACCCTGTAATGCTGATCAAAACGTGTGGACTGAACAGATAGATAGTGCATAACGCAGTGCAAACATATGTATAACTACCTAAATATTTTACACCATCATATGTGTGCTCACAAGTTTTTTTAGTGCATATCACTTCATTTTTTCCTTGCTTCTTCATGTTATGATACTCATTCTCTAGTGATACTTGGTTTTAGATTGGTTCTTTATCTATGCTGCTCAATGTTTGCTATATGTAACTTAAATATGTTATTTGTTCTTAATACTTCATATTTACCTCAAAAATATTGTACATGCTGCTGAAACAACTCTACAATAAGAGCAATGCTCATTGCATGGAGGTAATGATGTTAGTTTTTCTTCACCTTCAGGCGACTGATAGATTCTCAGAGCATAAACCTGTCTATATCTGCATGAACTGTAGAGGTGAACACAATTATCTGCTGTTATGTCATCACTGCAACTGGTCGGGTTGTGAGTATTGCGCTAATATAAATTTTGAAAACGATAAATTTGTGTGCCCAATATGTTCAGTCGAACTGCACAGCTCTGTCAATCCGTCACGATTCCAATAATTATTTCTCACATTCCCCATTCAGATCCTGCCGGTTGCAGCATTATACCTGACAACCATATGAATGACTGCCGGAGTATTTCCCAAATTCTCTATTGTGTGGTCAATATCGCAGTGGTAGGTGATGAAATCACCTTTCTTCATATCTGTTGAATTCTCTCCGGCGGTAACCCGGACAGCACCTTCAAGTACAGTAAGAAACTCTTCTGTTTTGGGGAAATGGGCTTCTGATGCCAGCCTAGCACCTTCTTCAAAGGCAATGATATACATCTCCAGATCCCCCACCATACTCAGTGGAGAGAGCACATGGATCTGCACGCCATCGGCTTCAGTATCCAGGGTGGTGATGTCCTCGAAGCGGTCATGCTGAAATATTCTCTTCGGTTCCCGGGCCCCTTCAAGAAGCTCCTGGATATCAACTTCCAGGCCCCGGGCAATTTTCCATACGGTGGCTACAGTAGGGTTTACCTTATCTGCTTCGATCTGACTGAGCATCGCCTTGGAAACATTACTGCGCTCACTGAGCACATGAAGTGTGATACCCTGGAACTTTCGGATACGCTGAATATTCTCTCCAACCATTGGCGGTTTCTCCATAGATCTTCCCCGTACATACAACATTATCTTTTGACTTCGTCCATATTGTTTACTATAATGAATTATGTTCAATATAGTATATCTATATTGTATGGTCCACAACCATGTTATGTCAAGGAAAGGTATATGAAGCGAATCCTGATAACCGGTGCACTCGGCCAGCTCGGTTCAGAGCTCGCCCTGGCTCTGAGACAACGATATGGGAATGATTCAGTGATACTCTCAGATATCCGAGAGGGCATCAATCGTGATCTCGTTGAAGGCGGTCCTTTTGAACTCATTGACTGCCGCAGCTATGAACAGGTTGCCCGCTGTATAACCAACTACCGAATAGACACCATCTATCATCTGGCCGCTCTCCTGTCAGCCAAGGCTGAAGAGGATCCCATGTACAGCTGGGATGTGAATATGAACGGCCTGCTGGTTATGCTGGAGGCGGCACGACTGCATAGATGTGCGCTCTTTGTCCCCTCCTCCATCGGCTCCTTCGGACCGGAGACACCGAAGCAGTATACCCCCCAGGATACCATCCAGAGACCAACTTCCATCTACGGAATTACAAAATCTGCCGGTGAACTGCTGTGTGATTATTATCATCATCGATACGATGTGGATACCCGGGGAATACGGTTTCCCGGTATCATCTCCAACTTGACTCCCCCGGGCGGGGGCACCACTGATTATGCGGTAGAAATCTTCTATGCCGCCGTAAATCAAGGACATTACGTCTGTCCCCTCTCCGGGGATACCTTTCTAGATATGGTCTATATGCCCGATGCCGTCAGGGCTGCTGTTGAAATCATGGAAGCTGATCCATCCACATTCCGTCACCGCAACGCCTTCAACATCACCGCCATGAGTTTCTGCCCGGAGGATCTGGCGGCCTACATTCGTACATATATACCGGACTTTGAGATTACCTATCATATCGACCCGGTCCGCCAGCGCATCGCCGATTCATGGCCGAACTGCCTGGAGGATTATGCAGCCCGGGTTGAATGGGGATGGCATCATGACTACAGTCTAGAAGAGATGACCTATGATATGATCATAACCATACAAGAAAGAACCAGAAGGGGGACCCTATGATAACCAATGCAATGAGAGAAACAATCGCTAAGGAAATGGATCAACTAAAAGGTACCGGAATGTATAAAGCCGAACAAATCCTGGTCTCCCCGCAGGGCTCAATCATAGAAACAAATCAGGGAAGGATGCTCAATTTCTGTTCCAACAACTACCTAGGGTTATCAAACCATCCGGAGATCATCAAGGCCGCCGGTAAAGCCATGGAGCAGTGGGGTTATGGTCTGTCTTCGGTGAGGTTCATCTGCGGAACCCAGGAACCCCATAAAGAACTGGAAAAACGAATGAGTGCATTCCTCGGCACTGAGGATACTATCCTCTATGCTGCCTGCTTTGATGCCAACGGTGGAGTCTTTGAACCGCTGCTCGGCTTGGAGGATGCTGTCATCTCAGATGAACTGAACCATGCCTCCATCATAGACGGAGTACGTTTATGCAAGGCACAGCGATTCCGCTATGCCCACAGCGATATGCAGGACCTGGAGTCATGTCTGCAGCAGGCAGGGAAGAGTCGGTACAGGTTGATCTGTACCGACGGAGTGTTTTCCATGGATGGTGATATCGCCCGTCTTGGTGAAATCTGTGACCTTGCCGAAAGATATAACGCCCTGGTACTGGTGGATGACTCCCATGCCACCGGCTACATTGGTTCTTCCGGCAGGGGAACAGGTGAGTACTGGGGAGTGACCGACCGTATTGACCTGATAACTACTACCTTCGGAAAAGCCCTTGGAGGAGCAAGTGGGGGATGTGTCTCCGGACGGAAGGAACTCATCGAAATGCTGCGCCAGCGTTCACGACCTTACCTGTTTTCCAATACCCTTGCCCCGGCTATCGTCGGCGGCACCCTGAAGGTGCTGGAGATGATAGAGACAGATAATCCATTCAGAACAACACTGATTGATCATACCGCTTATTTTAAGGGGTTGCTCAAGGGTCATGGATTCGATATTCCCGAGGGGGAAACGGCAATCATACCCGTAATGATCTATGATGAGCAGACCACCGTAAAAACCGCACATAAGCTGCATGACCAGGGTATATATGTCATCGGTTTCACCTATCCGGTTGTATCTAAGGGTAAGGCGCGCATCAGGATACAGGTCTCTGCTGCACATACCCGGGACGAACTGGACCAGGCTGCCCATGCCTTTGCCAAGGTGGGTAAAGAGATGGGAATCATCACATAACTTTTCTATTGATATCCTTTGATTATTCATCTATTATTTCCCATGGCTCGAACAGAATATGGACATACTTGGTGGGGAGAGCGGTGGCTCCATTCCCTGACGAACATTGATTATGCAAACCGCATTCCCCGGGGCAAACGGTATGCCCGTAACGGATCGGTTCGCTCTATCGCCGTGGCTGATCATCAGGTGGCAGCTTCGGTACAAGGAAGAAGGGTCACCCCCTATCGGGTAAAGGTGCTTGTCAGGCAGCTAAGCAAGGAAGAGCAGTCCCAGGTCATTAAACTGGTGAAGAAGAGTCCCTATTATCTTGCCCAGCTCGAAACTGGCATGCTGCCCCCGGAACTCGAGAAGGACTGCCTTGATATGGGCATCAAGCTCTTCCCTGCTTCCTGGAAGGATCTCGGCATGCACTGCAGCTGCCCGGACTGGGCAGTACCCTGCAAGCACCTTGCAGCTGTCATCTACATGATTGCCAATGAAATTGACAAGGATCCATTTTTAGTATTCCGTCTTCACGGACTGGACCTTATCAAAGGGGTATATGGGGATGATCTTCCGGAGCAGGAGCGGATCCCCTCCCTGGAATCACTCATTGAGACCGATTCTATTGAAGCAGAACTTTCATTATCTGAAATAGACTTAAGCATCATCCCTGATACCCTGCCGGCTCTGGAGCAGCTGCTCACGGAGACTCCCCTGTTCTGCTCAGAGAGTGATTTCAAACAGGATCTGATCAAGTTCGTCACCAGAATATCCAAGGCAGCCACTGGGTATGTAAAAGAACTAGATATCTCCGAAGATGCCCCTGAACTGCTCTATGATGAATGTAAGATCAACTACCAGAAACAGAAAATAACCGGAACATTGAACCTGGGGAAAAAGAAGCTTGCCTTTTCATCCGATGATATGGACAGCGTCATCACCTATCTCCAGCAGTTCCCTGCGGCCTCCCTGGAAGGCTATCCACCAGTGCTTGCCCTGCTGATACTCACCCACAGCTTTTCCCTGCGGCTGCTGGAGCAGCGATCCGCTGTGCCGGATCTGCTGGCTGTTGGGTCCAAGGCATATATGGTGCGCTGGATTCCGGCTCTTTTCAACCCGGAAATACGTTCCATTACCCATGCACTTGCTGCAAGCATCCCCAATGATATTTTTTTTATTGGGAAGAACCCTGCAGGCAGGCTGCAGCAGATCATGATGCTGGTATCCCTCTTTGTTCGATACTACCTCGACCGCTTCAGTGAAGGGATATCCCACCCGGCGTCGGATGAACATGATCTGTTCTTTCGCGGTGCAATCTATACTCCCCAGTCATTTTCCCAGCGGGGGAATCCTGCGACCATGCATCTTTGGCTGGGCAGACTCTTTCTCAAGCCCACAGCTTGGCATCCAGTTATTTGCCTGGAAGAACGTGGGGATGAAACCTTTCTCTGTGAGATCCAGGTGGGAACTGCCCATAACCTGCCTATCGGGCTGCAGGAATTTCTTGATCAGGACCACCAGGAGAAGCTTGCACTGCTGCGGGATCTCAGTCTGCTCGGGACATATCTTGATACTGTCAGGGAAGCACTTAAGCGGGGAGGATCTGTGCTGGTCTCGGGGGATGACTTTCTCCAGCAGTGGTTTGAAACGCTGCCGGTGCTTAAAACCCTTGGAATACATACCATCGTACCCAAGAGCCTCAAGGAAGCACTGCTTCCCCGTGCTTCTGTGCGTATGAGTTCCTCAGGCAATGAACCCATAGTCAGTTTTCTATCCCTCAAGAACATGCTCTCCATCGAATGGAACATTACCGTCGGGGAGGACTCAATTACTCCAGATGAGCTGAGCGTACTGAAAGAGGAGAGCCGCAGGTTTGTACGGTTCCGGGATCAGTATATCAAGCTCGATGAGAAGCAGCTGGATAGGATATTCCGGAAACTCAGTAAACCCGCTAAGCTCTCCCCCCTGGATATGCTAAAAACCGGACTTACCGGCACCTATGACGGCCAGATTGTTGAGATGGATGATGGGGTAAAAACGTTCTTTGAGGATTTACTAAAGGTCTCTCCCTCCCCTGCTCCCGCAGCACTACATGCTGACCTGCGGCCCTATCAGCTGCGGGGCTACCAATGGCTCTGCCACAACTACAAAATTGGTCTTGGTTCAGTGCTTGCTGATGATATGGGTCTGGGCAAGACAATCCAGGTGATCGCCCTGATGCTGAAGCTCAAAGGAGATAAGGTTATTACCCAAAAGAGGCCGGTAATTATCATAGTACCCGCCTCCCTGGTCACAAACTGGCTTCATGAGCTCTCTCGGTTCGCTCCGTCCCTCAGTGCTGAAGCGTACCACGGGAACACCCGGGAGCTGTCAGATACCTGTGATATCATGATCACCACCTACGGGACGGTTCGTAGGGACAGTGAAAAGCTAAAGAAGATACGATTTGCACTGTCAGTCTTTGATGAGGCCCAGAATATCAAGAATCCTGAAACCGCCCAGTCAAAGGCAGTACGCCAGATCCAGGCAGACTATACCATAGCCCTCACGGGAACTCCTGTGGAGAACCGGATGCTTGATTACTGGAGTATTGTTGATGTGGTGATGAAGGGATACCTCGGAAACCGCAGCAGTTTTAAGCAGACCTATGCGCTGCCTATTGAGCGGTACAGAAACCAGCATGCCCTGGACACCTTCAAGCGTATAACGGCACCGCTGGTTCTGAGGAGATTGAAGACTGATAGGAGTATTATCGATGATCTTCCGGAGAAGCTGGTATCAAATCGGTTTACCACTTTGACGGCTCAGCAGAAGGTGCTGTACCAGGAGATTGTCGACCGTACAGAAGAGCTGCTCAAGGATACCGAAGGTATTGCAAAGGCAGGGGCGGTGTTTAAGTTAATGACAGCCCTGAAACAAGTCTGCTGCCATCCTGCACTTTATGCAGCATCTGCAGGCAGGGAAGCTTCACATTCGGGAAAGGCGGAGATGCTGCTGGACCTGCTCGATACAGTCAGGCAGCGGGAAGAGAAGGTGCTGATTTTTACCCAGTACGCCCAGATGGGATTTCTGCTCCAGGAACTGATAGCCCAGCGTTTCGGAACCCAAGGGTTGTTTCTCCATGGAGGCTCAACCCGACCCCAGAGGGATGCTATGATCAACTCATTTCAAAATGACCTTGAACAATGGGTCATGATCCTCTCTATTCGGGCCGGAGGCACAGGGTTGAACCTGACTGCAGCAAATCATGTGATTCATTATGATTTGTGGTGGAATCCTGCGGTTGAGAACCAGGCAACTGACCGGGCTTTCCGTATCGGCCAGGACAAGGACGTTACTGTATACCGGCTGATAACCCAGGGTACCTTCGAGGAGCAGATCAACCAGATGATTGAGTCAAAACAGGAACTTGCTGACAGTGCGGTAACCAAGGGTGAACAGTGGATTACTGAGCTGCCGCCGGCAGAACTGAAGGAGTTGATTCGCCTGAGAGAAGATGCCCAGTGATCCAAGAGAAATTCGTGAACTTATGTTTTTTAAAAGAACATTCATAGATCTTGCCGAGAAGAGCAATTACCTTCTCGGCTTCATCTATCATACTATTAACTTTTACCCTTATATATATCATTATAATTGATTTTTTTACCCTTATATTTATCATCATGTATGCTATAATACATTTATGAAAAGAAAAGAAGAAGCATACCTGTCAGAGTGGTACCAGAGGCCCCATCGCAAGCCGCTTATCATCCGTGGAGCCAGGCAAGTGGGCAAATCAACACTGGTCCGGTTGTTTTGTCAAAAGAACGGCCTCCAGTTGATAGAGCTCAACTTCGAACAATCCCATACCTTGAAAAGTCTGTTCACTTCAAACGATCCTAAGAAGATCATCCAGTCCTTGGAAATACTGTACAATGAGAGAATCGACTTGGGGAAGTCAGTGCTCTTCCTTGATGAAATTCAAGCCAATCCCGCGGCAATCCTCTGTCTGCGTTACTTCTTTGAACACATCCCTCAGCTCGCGGTCATCGCCGCAGGATCCTTGCTGGACTTTGCTCTGGAACAATACAAGCTATCCATGCCCGTCGGGAGAATAGAATATCTCTTCATGGGCCCCATGACATTTGAAGAATTCCTTAATGCAATGGGGGCCGATCAACTGCTTGCCTATCTGCAGACCTATACATTAGAAAATGAAATCCCACAAGCCATCCACGAAAAGGCATTGGAATACCTCAGGACCTACCATCTGCTGGGAGGAATGCCGGAGGTTATAAAAGTATTCAGGGAAACGGGTTCGCTGCTCGAGGCTGACAAAGTCAAATACTCCATCCTCAACACATATCGCGATGATTTCGCAAAATATAAAAGTCGAATAGAACTCAGCAAGATTCAGGAGGTGTTCGACAAGCTGGGAACCACAGTTGGCAAGAAGATCAAATACGTCGATATACTTCCTCAAGAGCGAAGTGCTGTCACCGATCGGATACTGACCTTGTTTGTACATGCCCGAATTTTGCACAGGGCATATCATTCCAGCGCGAACAGCCTGCCCTTGAAAGCCGAGATCAATAGGAAAATTTCAAAAGGGGTCCTTCTGGATATCGGGCTCTATCTTGCTCTCAGTGGATTGACAATTGCAGAGATCTCCCAGGACAAGGAATTGTTTTTTTCAAACAAAGGGGAACTGGCTGAACAGTTCATCGGGCAACACCTGCTTTATAGCCAACCAAGCTATATGTATCCAGAGCTCTACTATTGGAGCAGGGAAAAAGCCCAATCCAACGCTGAAGTCGATTTTGTGATCCAGCAGGGAAATTCCATACTTCCCGTCGAGGTGAAATCTGGAAAAACGGGGACGTTGAGATCCTTGCATCTGTTCATGGAATTAAAACAGCTTTCGGTAGCTTTGCGGTTCTCGACAAACACTCCTGTGGTGGAAGTCGTCACATCTGTCCTACCGCAATCCGATTACCGTTACACGCTGATCACTTTACCGCTCTACTTGGTTGGCCAGACTAAACGATTGATGAGAACGTAGTGCAACATCTGCAATAACAGGTATAAGAAAAAAATGTTTTATGCAGACGGGAGCTGGATAATCTGCTTTACAAGGAGTAGTATACAATCAGGTATTGAATATTATTTAAGAGATAACATCATACAATGTAATATCAGCACTATCTCTTGCCAGGCTCTACAGGAGGTTGGATATGAATAGGATCAAGTGCTGCCTTGCCGTTTTTATTGTCATCTTCCTGCTTACAAATTCAGCGTTAACTGCATCAGAAAAAAGTTCCCCGTCTGATACATATACATGGGGTCTGGGAATTTCAGCTATTTCACCTGGCCTCCCGATTGCGGTCAAAGCCGTGTACGGTTATACCGGCTGGGGAGTTCAGCTTGAATGCAACTACTTCTATCAATGGGGCATGGCCAGACTGGACGGAAGGAGAACAGTATTCACAAAACCGAGGTTGGAGGGCTATGCATTTGCAGGCATAACAACCCACCATTTTAATGACATGGAGGGAACTACCCAATCAATTGAGAATATTCTCTCCGTGGACCTTGGCATTGGTGCTGAACTGCGCCCGGGAAGGAAGGGAAGTCTCGGACTTGGGGCAGAAGGAGGGCTGATGGTTCCATTCTACAGCAGCAAGGATTTAGACGATTATAGTAATGACGGGTTTATTGTTGCCAACATCTATTTCCTGGTATGGTTCTGAATGTTCAGCGGTGATGGCTCACAGACTAAGACCGGATCTCATAGTTTGAGCTTATAATCCATCAACTATGAATGGGTAAATGTTTTTAAATACCATCTTCATTTTTTAATGGACTAGCAATTACCTCCATCATTTATGATGGGGTAACCGATACCCTATCCCTATTGATTGGGTATCTGCTCTGATATTCCTGGTAATTTCTTATCTCCCCTATCTGGTTTATTGTAACTTCAGCTATTCAAAAATACGCTGAGGCTTGCTTTTATGATTGAATTCCTATAAAATCCGCTGCGGAAGATTATTTTTTTGAGAAGACCAGCCTACTTTTTTCTACAGGATAACATATGCATTTAACAGAAACCCGGAACGAGGCAATCCGCAACATTGCCATTATAGCCCATGTAGACCATGGCAAGACAACATTGGTGGATTCCATGTTCAGACAAAGCGGTATGTATTCCGGACACGAGGAGCTTTCTGAACGTGTCATGGATTCAGGAGACATCGAACGTGAAAGAGGGATCACCATTTCAGCAAAGAATTGCGAAGTAATGTGGAATGGAGTACGCATCAATATTCTTGACACCCCGGGACACGCAGATTTCGGAGGCGAGGTTGAACGAGCCCTTTCCATGGTTGACGGGGTAGTCCTTCTTGTTGATGCGGCCGAAGGTCCCCTTCCCCAGACGAGATTTGTTCTGATGAAAGCTCTGGCTCTTGAGCTCGAAATAATCATTCTCATCAATAAGATCGACCGACAGGATGCCAGAGCTGAAGAAGTCTATCATGAAGTGCTTGAATTGCTTATAGACCTTGGTGCAGATGACGAACTTTTAGAGGGTGCTGTAATCTATTCAGATGGTAGAGATGGGATAGCCAAGTTCAATCTTGACGATGATTCAAAGTCTCTTCAGCCGCTCATGGATACCATCATCTCACATATTCCAGCACCAGCTTATACTCCCGGAGCTCCATTTCAGCTGCTGGTCTCCGACCTTGATTACTCAGATTATCTAGGCCGTATGGCAATCGGTAAAGTTCATGGGGGAAGTGTAAGTGTCCGGGAGAAACTTGTCTGTGTCGGTGAAAACGGTTCAGTCCTTCCTATGAAGGTATCAAAACTCCAGGTTTACAGGGGCTTGAAGCTTGAAACCGTTGAAAGCGTTGAGGCAGGGGATATTGCCATACTCTCGGGTGTTGACCAAATCAGCATCGGTGACACTATCTGCACAGCAGAGGCGCCAACTGCCCTTCCCCGTATCAAAGTCGATGAACCAACGGTTTCAATGAGGTTTATACCGAACAACTCACCGTTAGTCGGCAAAGAAGGAAAAGTTGTTCAGGGAAGTAAGATACTCGAACGTCTCCAGAAAGAGGCGCTGAGAAATGTTGCACTACGTGTAGAGATCGATCCCGAAAATGATGGATTTATTGTAAAAGGTCGCGGTGAGTTCCAGATGGCCATCATCATAGAGACCATGAGAAGAGAGGGGTTTGAATTCTGCGTCGGTCGTCCTGAGGTCATATTCAAGCAGGATGAGCATGGCAACAAGACAGAACCAATTGAAAACCTTCTTGTGGACATTGAACAGGAATATTCCAGCATCGTCACAGATGCGCTGCTGCAGAGAAAAGGTATTCTCATGAATATCATCAATCACCACACTGGTCGAATTCATCTTGAATTCTCCGTTCCTTCAAGGGCTCTCATTGGCTATCGAGATATGTTTCTCACAGACACCAAGGGAACGGGCATCCTGAATGCGTATGTCACCGGCTATGAAAGCTATAGAGGAGATTTCCCAGCGAGAAAAACCGGATCTCTTGTATCGGACAGACAGGGTGTTGCTGTGGCATACGGGCTGTTCGGGCTTGAAGCCCGTGGAAAGCTTTTTGTCACTCCCGGGGATCCTGTGTATGAGGGGATGATCGTCGGTGAACACAACAGAGAAAATGACCTCGATGTAAATCCGACAAGAACAAAACAGCTTTCAAACATGAGAGCTTCTGGAAAAGATACCAATGTCATACTCACTCCAGTCACCCCAATGACTCCAGAACGGGCACTGACTTACATCAAGGATGACGAGCTTGTAGAGATTACTCCAAAGTCAATTCGACTGAGAAAAAGGATTTTGGCAAAGGGACAAAGAAAAATTGAGGCTAAACGCTAACCAATCCCTCTGAACACATGATTTATAAAACCCATATGCAGGATCTGCCGATTATTGATGAATGAATGTCAGCTTCCCTGGATGATAGAGGGGTTGTTATGCAAGCTCAGTAATTGAATGAGATACGTTTTGACATCTGCTCAGTTTCAGTATTGCACATACTTTCACCACGGTGGCAAAGGGAGGCTTTTTAATGAAAGCTCCTTCAGCACCACCGTACGCTCAAGGCGCTTCCAGTCTCGAACCCGTGCAGCTGCTTCTTGGTAGATCAGTTCATCATATTTCCCTACGGTCCACAACACTCGTTGTCTTGGATACCGCTTCTTCGGTTCCATATATGACTCCACTGCTTGGATGCAGCAATACTCGTACCCATATCTTTACGAATAAACATACTTGGTTCTTTAAACCATTATATACCGGTAATAGTAGTCTGAGGTGTCCATAGAAAGATTAGCCTCTACCATTGTCCGGGAGGATGGCCGGCTTCCATCGGCGATAAAGAGAGCGCAGCATTGCGCAATGTGGTGGATTATGTGGAGACAGTCATCAATGCAGATATTTCGCGTGTGGATGGCGTGGAAAAGAATCCTGTCCGGGTACGGGCGTTGATGCGCTCCAAGACAGCAATCGGGACTTCAGTGAGACGACATGTCGTGGATCCTTTTATATCAACGGCTGTAATGCAACTCACCCTTTCCCGATTGCTCGAGGATTTCCAATATTTTGGCTTTCTCTTTTAATCTCTATCTACCATGGATCTGTGAGTCTACGCGGAAGCCGTCGATTGACAGATCTTCCACTATCGTGACGCAAGCGGACTGAAATCGGATACAGTGGTCTGTCTCAATGACGGCAGGTGGGATCCGATAGAAGTATAACTTGGGACCAAGAAGATTGAGGAAGGGACTGAACATCTGCTGGAGCTGAAGGGCAAGGCCAATACCAGTAAGATAGCAGAACCATCATTCTTGATAATTCTCACGGGAACTGAATTCGCCTATTGTTGTGATGATGGTGTACTGGTAGTGCCAATCGGATGCTTGAGGGATTGATAGCCGGGACGGTCGGCGTTGTTCCAATAGCCAGCGAACTGCAGCCTCTTGGAGGCCGTGAAGTCCCACGCAGGTCTATTGGAGGAATTTGCCGATATCAATAAACAGCCTATTCCCATCATTGAACAAACGTACGGAACCTGGTTATCCAATATATATACGCGTGTGCAGGAGTAGTCAGTAAGAAACATGGGCCGATACTTCTACTTACTTTTCTAGTATGTTTGGGTTAAGGTAATATCCTATCTTAGGCCCTGTATCTCCGGAAGGGATTAACAATCCTTTCTGGAGAAGCTGCTGTATATCCCTTGAAGCAGCTGCAGGAGAACATGTATTCATTTTGGCCCATTTATAAGTTGTGAGTTTGCCTGCAAACGATCCATCGGCAAGCTTATATAGCATAGACAACTGCCTAGAATTAAAGATTGAAGGATCCAGATTCTTCATAAACCGGGTTAGCATTACACTCTTCTCATATTCTTTTAAGGCTTCTTGTTTTGCTTGTATAGCAATTTCAATATGCCACAGCAGCCATTGAGTAATATCGAGAGAAGCTGACTGTGAGCTGATTTCATAAAGAAGTTGGTAATATTTGCCACGATTCTTCAGAATCAAAGTAGACATACTATATACCCTGTGTGTTTCATGAAAACCTTTTGAGAGTACATAATCTGCTATTGCCCGAGAGATTCTCCCGTTTCCATCCTCATAGGGATGGATACAGAGAAACCACAGAGAAGCAATAGCACTTTTAATCAGTGGTTTATGCTCATTCTCCTCATTGATGAATGCGATGAGTCGTTCCATCTCCCTCGGAATTCTTTCTGCGGGAACTCCTTCATAGATGAGTTCTTCCTGTCTCAAATTTCCTTTATTGATGTACACCGGCTCTTGGCGGTATGCTCCAATAAGCTTCGGTTTGATACCTGCCATTGCGTTGAATAGGAAAGTATGCCACTCGTTTATCCTATCGTGAGAGAGCACCTGCAAATTTCCCGTTGCATCAAGCACCAGGTTTGAGATACTTTCAGCGTATCGGTCAGTTTTAGTCTTCTTCTCCAGAGGGATATCAAGCCGCTGACATATTGAGGAATATACAGAATCATACGATATGCTCTCACCCTCGATCTCTAAACTGGCTTGAATTTCATGAGTTAAAGAGCGGGCGTGCATCCTCTCTCGCATGTCTGGATCAATAATGGAAAGCACGATATCAGTAGCTCTCTTCTGCAGCAGATAATCTTCATATTGCTGACTAATCAGTTTATCTTTGTAAATAAAGGATGGCCAATCAGAGTTATTCCAGATATATGACATCTTCATACTCCTGAACAAATCTTCGCATACAATTGCCATATAGTCCATCATTATTGATGGGGTAAATGATTTTTACAAGCATTCTTCTCATATTTGAGAGAGTAGATAATCACTCCTTCACTACTGATGGATTACAAGATAGGCAACTACGAATAGTTAAGAATACTCTTCTGAAGTGAATCTGACCATTAACCCTGAGGCAATGAATGGGTTGTTCTTACTGAAATTTAAGTAAAACCCCTTTGTTGATAGTCGGTTCGAGACTTATCATCAAATACAGGGGTATAAATATACAATGTATTATAGGTTGTATTTATCCTACTTTTCGATAATTATTGGAGTGAAGTAGTTTGGAGGTATTTCAAGGTGTTGGTAGATATGAAGAACTTGGTATCCATCACTGAGGCAAATCGGAATTTCTCGAAAATCGCCCGGGCTGTCGATGAGAATGGATCCGTGGTGATATTAAAAAACAACGCTCCCAAGGACTTTCGTATGGAGGGGTCTCTGACATACAGGAAGAAAATTATCTCGTACATTTTTATCGCTTGGACAGTATCCAGTCCTGTGGACCACAATTCGGCCTTTTCGACCAGTTGGATAGCGTTGTGATCATGAGCTGCGAAATAGAGGAGCCCTTTGACGGCGATATAAGTAAGCGTCTTAACCTCACCCCGATCATCTCGATTATCTATTTGCGTGTGTAAGGATAGATTCTGGCCTCGATCGAATCTCTGAGCATGTGTTCAACACCGTTCAATTCAGAATCTTTATGTATGATTATCTCCGTGGGCATCGCGCCCACTTTGTTTTGGATGAAGGTCTTGATGTCTAGGGAAACCAACTCATCACGGAATACTTTTCATCGAGTGCATTTGACGATCCGGGGGGATGAGAAAACTCGCATCCAGGGTGATCACTTAATGTGGCTCATTGAATAATGATTCCAAGGCAGGATTCTTCGTTGCAATATCAACGGTCATGATTCCATCCTTCAATGAAATCATGAATCTCATCCATATCATCCATATCATCCGGTGAGATAGAAATCTCATAGTCATAATCGGCAGGACTCTTTTTGAATAGTCCTAACATCCTACCGAATGTATCCTCATCAATCAGGTTGTCCTCGAAGTTTCGCAGTATGATCTCTATCGCCCTTGGGGAGGAACCCACTGTCTTGGTAGCGGTATTCAATTTGAGGAACACATCACTCTGGGTTGATCGGCCGATCCTACTGTATTCTCCATCTGGATCACGCTCATCAATAGTATAGAGCTCTTGGTACTGCACCTCAGTTATGGCTTTGATCTCCCACAGCCTTTTCACCAACGAACGGTAAGGAAGCCACCAGATACAATGGAGTCTCGCAATAAAACGAAGCAGTACTTTCGTCTGGATTGTTATAAGTGAATAGGATTTGAATTCTTCGAAGACCCGGCGTCTGAGTACATCTTCAGGAAGCAGGAACTCGGCAGCAAACCAGTTCGCCCTGGCTTCGACCACATCGTCTTCCTGCCCATCCTGTCGACTCAAATGGGAGCCGGTCTTTGTAAAAAAGTGATACAGTTCATGGGCAATCGCAAAAATCTGCTTATCAAAATAATCAGCGGTATTGAGCCCGATAAATACAAGACTCTCCCCACCATCCTCAGAGCATAAAATCACAGCGGAGAAGGCTGGCTTGCCACGTTCCGCTTCAATAGGGATTTCGAGCAGGATTATCTCAAGCTTGTCAAGAATCGTGTGAATATCGTTTGCTATCGGGGGATCATCGGAGAAGCCAAGCGTAAAGCGTTCATCTCTGGCTAATTTCCGAATTGATTCAATGTCCTGGGCACTAAGCTTGATTTTCCGATACATGCTCGAACTTTCTCCTCAGTAGGATCTGCTGACGCAACGCGAACATCATGCCGAGCAGGGTATCGACTCCTTCTTTCTCAACCTCATTCATGCTTTCACTACGAAGGGCGATAAAGGATTGAGATTGCTCCTTCTCCACAAACATATCGGTGATTTCGAATCCAAGAGCATCCGCCAAAGCTTGAAGTTGTTCTATTGATGGAGTGAAGTCTTCTCGCTCAATGCGTCCGATCATGATTCGATGGAGCCCAGTGCGTTCACCAAGCTCTGCCTGGGTCAGATTCATGTTGTTTCGCAGTTCAGATACTGTTTTAGACAGCTTAACTGCAGATAGTATTCTCATCCGCGGGCCTCCTTTGTCTATATCATACGCTGTTTCATGCAGAAATGTAACTATTATTTTCAAATTTTTTAATATTTACACAAACAAATAACATTATGTAATTTTATATTACATACTCTTGAAATAGCCTCAAGTTCCATCTTGACTGGATCAGAATACCCATATCAACCAGACGTCTGACTTTGTTTGCGATTGTATTGAACGACGACGACCATGAGCCGATCGTGGACAGAAAGTTGTTCGAGCGAGTGAAGGCGAGACTCGATTGGGTTGATCAGCAGCGGAAGGACGGACTCTATAGGACCTCGCAGTCGCATGACCTCTATGGGTTGGTATTCTGCAGCGAATGCGGCTTGCCGTTCAGGAAAGGTGACAGCACCGAGTACAAGGGCACCACGTACCGGTATTGGGCGTGCAGCAGTAAAAAGCGCAGCGATAAGAAACAATGCACCTGCACCAACCGTTCGATCCGGGATGAACGTCTTCTGAATACCCTCTCGGAAACTCTCGGATTGCCATGGCGCTCAGTTGACGAATTCGATTCCGATGTCCTTGCCGCCGCGGTTGAAATGATTGTCGTCAAACCTGACGGGCTCGATGTGATGAAGTATCGCCAGGCGGCAAATTCATGAATGGCTCATGGGTATGTATGTATGGTAATCAGATTGACGACAGCAATGCCTGGACTTGTTCAAAGGCGTCCCGACGGATCATCTCGATTCCCTGTTCATCCGACAAATCCATGAAGTTGGCAACATCAACCGGACCGGCATGATCAACCGAGGCGAATTTCTCCGACAATTTTTCTCTCATCTCACGAACTATAGATGTCTCGGATGATCCGGAGAATTCAAGCGCCAGCTGCTCTGCACCGCCCGGATAATGTTTGATCAAGAAATAGATATCGTAGACATCCTTTGCCTTCCCTCTCCCCATTGCGGCGGTTTTCATTACAAAATACGGGACAAGAGCGACAACGTTCACCCGTGCAGTATCGATTGCTCCGTCAGGTCGTTGCGCTTCCAATTTGACCTGGCGTGGTTCAAACTTGAAAGCAAAATCCCCACCGGTTGCCTTCATGGCCTTCAGTCCCTGGACATGTTGGCTGTGTTTTCCTTTTCTTGTCCCGCTATACATGCCGGCAAGGATATCCACATCGACATCAAATAGCACACCGTTTATCGCCACCTGTTTGATAAAAGAGAAGTATTTGTCAGGATGATCCTTATATCCGTTATTCAACAGGATCCTCGCCATGGTCTGGTAGCCTTCGTCCTTCAATTTCAGATGGTTGATTAGCATATCGACATCGACACTCCCCACATGCCCCTGATTGGGGAACAACAATTCGGGGACCCATCCACCGATGATGCGGATGTCATCCTGGTATTGAGCAAACAGTGAGCACAACTCAACCAAAACCCTGTGGGCGGCCTCCCTCTGACCTCCCGAGTAATCGATGCTCCTGTGCAGATCCTCATCCTTGATCATTTCTCTATCTCCTTCGCCAGAATGGCCTCGGCCATTTCCTCTCCACGCCCTTTTAACCGCATGCAATCCAAATACACTTGCACAGGAGAGGCTACTTGCTGGTCCTTTATATTCCTTGCGTCATGAAGCATCTCATCGCTGGAGAGCACATGGATCTGTACGTTTGCACCCGAGTCAACCTGCTTGCATACAGCAGCTTCCAAAAATGCATTGAGTTCCCTTTCCCTTACCAGCAGATGTACCTTGGTGTACCGGACCACAGGCGCGTACCTCACTCCACCTGCGAAACCTGTGAGATGGCAGTCAATTCTTGAATTGGCTTTGATCTGGCGTACCCTATCTTCAAATTCCGGAATCGGCAGAAGGGTATGACAATCCATTACCTCGAAAGACGCCGATTTCTGCGCATATGCTTCACTCCAAGAGTGCATGATCGCTTGCGGCTCCAGGACTTGCAATCCATCAGGGGACATCTGTGCCCAGAGTTGCTCGCAGAGATAGTCCTTCACCTTGGATACCTGTCCTATGCTGCATTGCAGTTTATCTGCAAGGAGACTCAGCTTCCACCGATAGACTACATCACGCATGATTTCCCTAAGGATCAGCGACGATACTTTCGAGGAAGGATCGAATATGGTTTTGGCTGTACGTTTCTTGGCAAACTTGTTTGGGTGTCCTTGGTCGTTCACATAGAGGTAGCGGATCAACAACCTGCAGTTTCCCGACATGTCCAGGTACCCGACACCAAGCCGTTCGCATTGTTTGGCCGACTCTCCGGATATGTAAGGCGCCATGATCACAGGATAGCTGGCTTCCCGGTTGAGATCTTCATTCTTCTGTCCAGTGACGACTTCAGTAATAATGGAAGGAAACGCCCTGCTCAGGACAGTCACATCAAGGTTTGTGTTTGTTGCATCCTTGAAGACAAGATGTGCGAGGAATCCATCTTTCTTGTCACGTAGATGGTCGCATCGGTCAATCACAGGGGTTTTTGCCAAGCTGTTACTGAGCTGTTCATACTCCTTTACATAAACTGTGGAAGATACTTTCATTAAAAAGCCCCCTTTCACCACCGTGGTGAAACCAGTATATATAGTGAAATTTAAAATTGCAACGATAATTGAGTATACTTTCACTAAATATGGCACTTTCACCACCGTGGTGAAAGCTATTGTAATAGTGAAACTTTGAGGTTGTCAAAACGTAACTCATTCACTATTTGTGCATGCATCATTACATGTAACCTTCATGGCCTTTATGTGGGGAGGGTTGTCGTATTTCCATGACAGTGCTGATGATAGGAAAGTCCTGAGCGATTATGTATTCAGCATCATAACTTGAAATACGGATCATGAATTGAGTTTCTTATTTTAATTTAAAATTGCATATTGAAATTAGCATCCTTTATTCCCTCGGGGCTGACCTGCATCTGCTGACATTGTGCAAATTATCACTCATTTTTTTACAAATGAATTCGTTTGGATCGTTCACTGACTACCTGTTTACTGAAATCTAAGTAAAACCCCTTTGTTGATAGTCGGTTCGAGACTTATCATCAAATACAGGGGTATAAATATACGATGTATTATAGGTTGTATTTATCCTACTTTTTGATTATTATTGGAGTGAAGTAATTTGGAGGTATATCAAGATGTTGGTAGATATGAAGAACTTGGTATCCATCACTGAGGCAAATCGGAATTTCTCAAAAATCGCCCGGGCTGTCGATGAGAATGGATCCGTGGTGATATTAAAAAACAACGCTCCTAAGTATGTGATCATTTCCTACGATCAGATCGCTGCCGATGAGCTGGTGTCGGATGAACAGTTGCTTACGATCTCGAGAAGGTCGTTCAAGCGTCATGAGGCAGCTTATAAAGAACTCGCCACATGATCCGCTTCTCAATGGAGCAATTGCAAACCGATTTGTATAGCCAAAGATGGTCTGAATGTGCTTGACGACTGTGGAAATGTTCATGGATATATCGATATGCTCCGTACGATTCATGAAGGCGACAGGGACGAAGCAAAAGAGATGAGTGAATGGGCACGAGGTCAAGGTTGGACGGGCAGAGATGTGAGTACGAAGCATATGATCTAGATTTAAAGATAAAGCAGAACAGTACGTGTCTCACCATGATTTGTTGCTCAACGTCCACTTCGTGCTGATACTCACACCCCGTAATATCCGCGATACCAATCCACGAACTTCTGCAGCCCCACTTCGATCGGCGTGGATGGCTTGAAATCAAAATCTCGCATCAGATCGTCAACATCCGCATAGGTCTGGTAGACCTCGCCAGGTTGCATAGGAAGGAACTCCTTCTTTGCATTTCTCCCCAGGGCTTTCTCCATTGCTGAGAAATAGTCCATGATCTGCCACATCGTCGATGCAGGTGAAATCCCGCCACATGTCCCCGTTGTTGAAAATCTTGATCGGCTCCCCTTTCACGATCCTGTTGGTGAATGAGAAGTACGCCATATCCGGTCTACCCCAGGGACCGTAGACGGTGAAGAATCGCAGTCAGGTGCTCGGGAACCCATAGAGATGGGTGTAGCAGATGGTTATTTTGCTTCCAGTGTAGGGGATGTTTCTGCTTCCGACAGTTCGCAAGTAGATTAAGAGTCAAGGGTAGCGATTCATCTCCGAAGCTAAAGACTTCGGGGTTTTCTCGCTACGAACACTATAAATGGATAAATTTCTGAAGCCTGCTCAAGATAGGATTGCGCATCGATTCCCGGCTCTACGATGATATCGATGTCGGTGGACAATCTTCTTGGTTTCTCAAGAAGGAGCAACAGGCTGGTTCCACCCTTGAAGATGAACGACATGCCAACCCTCGCAAGCGCCTCAAGCAAGGCCAAGGCAAATATGCTTCTCTCGAGGATAGAATTGTGTACGTTGTAGCCACTTCGGATTTTCTCGATATGCTCACGTGTGAAACTTTCTGACAATACCATGCAATCACCCCTGAACCAGGAGTTCGATCGTCGTCTTGTCACGAAGGAATCCAAGCACATCCTTCACCTTGTTCCTTCTCCGTGCATAACGCAGCATTGTTACCTGGTCAAGGCGGTATTTGGAGAACATCATCTCGATTGCAGAGGGATAGTCACCTTTGGATAGCATCAGGCACTTGTTCGCAAACAGATCAACGATCAACTTCTCCAACGGCACCTGATACCGCTCACCGTCCGACTTTGGAGCCTCCGTCACCAGACGGTCGATGATGATTCCATCATCGGTGCCATAGTGCAGTATTTCTTGGGTTTTGGGTTTCAACAGCACCCTACCCGGGAATTTCTCGGCAAGAGCGGAGAACACAAAATCACAACCATCCTTCTCCACTTCGAGAAAGATCAGATTGCGCGCCAACTGGTGATTGAAGAACTCGTTCAGCCAAGATAGCTCCTAAACCCTATAGAAAAGTAGTGGAAACTGCTCCTGCATGTACTGGATCACCTGCAGGACTGCATGGGAATATACCCCGGTGAAGACGCTTTTCTTAGGCTCCTTCTCAACTTTCTTGTATTGATTGCGTCCAACCCTGACTATCAGGGCGGAATTGTGCAGAGTTCCTATCAAGTATCTGAGCTGCGTCTCCTTGAAGGAGGGCTCGACAATCCGTGCCGCACGCAGGATCTGCTGCCTCGTACACGAGCCATCGGGCAATTTTCGAATGATTGCATGCTTGTTCATACGCATCACCTCCTCAGCCATTTCGGCAAATTTCAATTTTTTTGCCGTTTTGGCTTTCATATAGGACTGTAGCATGCCACTCAGCGATTTCTATTACAATACTGAAGTATGTATCCGAACAAAGGGCATTCTCCAAACATCAACATCACCAAGGGGAATACTGCATCACTCCCCTCGAAGAGCAAATAAGATCCGTGTCTGATTGATTCATACCTGGATAACTACAAATGTATGCATTGACAGTCTGTTTCACTGCTTTACCTGCTTTCACCACGGTGGTGAAAGCATCATGTTTAGTGAAAGTAGGCTTAATTATCGTTCTGATGCGATACCAGTTGTTCACATATCACTTATCCCGATACTGCGAACCACACTGGACGATTCGGATGACATCTCCATCAATACGATAGACCAGCCGGTTGCAATCATCGATCCTTCGGCTCCAATATGGAGCAAGATCCCCAGACAACCGCTCCGGCTTACCTATCCCTTTGTAGCCATTTCGGTCGATATCCTTGAGAAGCGCTAGAATTCGCTACAAGGTTTTCTTATCTTACTTAGTCCAGTATTCAAAATCCTGTCAGGCTTCGTCCGTCCATGACTTAATCACGTACACCCACCTCGTGGATAGTGCCTCCGGTCGACTCCATCTGGGCAATCGATTTCTTAAGTCTTGCCATGTTCTGCTCGCTGTAGAACGGATCGACGGCCACCTCAAAAGGGATACGCTTCTCCCTAGCTACCTTCGTGGCAAAGATGGTGAAAGCCGCGGTGGGTGTCAAACCCAGTTCCTGACAGGCTTTCTCTAAATTGCTCTTCAATTCCGCATCCATGCGAAAATTTATATTTACGGTTGATTGTCCCATACTCTACTCCTCTCTAATCACAATATAGTCTTTTGTAATGCAATTGTCAATATTTCTCATTACATATCAAGATACATGTTATTCTAGACCGTTAGGAATAGGCAAGCAGTCCTCTTCAAAAAAGGACCATGCAGCATTTTAACTTCCGGGGTAACTTCCGCTTCTGAAGAAGTCATCGGTCTGGAACAGGTCGTCAGCGATTAATCCGGATCATATCATGAACGACCAGAGAGGTGATAAAGGATCTTGACTATACCCTACCTGATAGGGTATTTTATAGTCAGCTTATGCAGATCAATCGTGAATTTGTCATGATGCCGGAGTTTGATCGCCAATGGAAACGCCTTGGGCTTGGTGATGAAGAGCTTCGGCAACTACAGCAGGAATTATTGGAGAATCCCAAGGCAGGTTATGTGCTGAGAGGCACTAAAGGATTGCGAAAATATCGGATTACCTTCCCAGTCCGTGGTAAGAGCGGCAGTGGTCGGGTGGCATATGTGGATTTCACCGTGTATGAGACGATCTACTTGATCACGGCATATCCAAAATCCGAAAAGGACAATCTATCGGCCGAGGAAAGGAATGAAATCGCGAAAGTGATTGTCATTTTGGAAAACGGTCTGAAAAAGCAGGAGATAAGGAAATGAGTGTCTATAAAAGCATCATGCAGGGACTGGATGAGGCTGTCAAATACCAGGAAGGAAAGATCGATGCAAGAAAGACAAAAATCGCCGTCAAGCCGGTGGAGTCATTCACCAGCGAGGACATCAAACAAATTCGCAATCGGCTTGGCTTGAGTCAGGTCATCTTTGCCTCTTCCCTTGGCGTATCCAAGAAAACAGTCGAGGCTTGGGAGCGTGGCAGAAATACCCCTGAAGGCCCCTCCCGCAGACTCCTTCAGTTGATCAGGGACAATCCTGAAATGATTGAGCAGTACATGATCAAAGCTTGATGGGCACACAGGTGCATACACTCCTGTGCCCAGCACCTGTGGATGCTGAGATTGTTGAAAAGGGCAAATTCAAGACGGGATCGCATTCTCTTTGATGAGGAGCTCGGTCATCGGGCTAGCCTGAGCGATCTCGTTCCCTGAAGCATCGAATATTTTAACGCAATGCGAGAGTTTCCCGCAGGATTCAAAACGATACTGGGATTTGGCAAAAATGGTCATTTGGAAATCACCCTCTTGTTCTCGCCCATCTGGAGGGAAATTGAACTCCCCTTCTCCCAGCGCTTTTTCAACATCATTCACTGAATACATGATCTTGAACTTATGTGCCTTTTTCTTAATCTCGGTCGAGATCGAGAAATCCAACATCATCCCAAGAATCAAATCCTTCGGCCATACACCCACCTCTTCAGCAGTGACTGAAAAAGAAAGCTCTTTTGTATAAATTCCCATCAGGGATTTCTTGTTGCCAACTTCCGACCGTATATCGTCACAAATGATGAAACTGTTGATTTTCATGGAGACTTACCTACCTCAAGAATTCAAAGACGTTGTTTTCACCTGATACTGCTTCTGGAATAAACTTCCTAGATCCTTTAATAAATAATTCAAAATGGTTTCCGGACTTCTGGGCACTAGTGATCACTTCATACTCCGGGTGTTCAGAACGAATTTTTACGAGTTCCTTGGCTGCATTCTGAAGAAGGATATTCCTGGCTGCCTCATGGTCAAATTGCATGTCTGCAACAGCAAGTATCCAGGGATAGGTCCGGATGATCCTCATAAGCGCGATTCCTGATGCTGAAGGGGACATGGATTGCTCATTCTTCCATCTCGCAAGCGTCCTTGCAGGAAGGCCCAAAGCCCGTTCCATGGATGCAGTCGTATGGCCCATGGCATTAAGTGCATCAAGCACTTTCACCATTGAGATTCGCTTGAGTGCCGAAAGCTCCTTTTCAATAACGAGATCATTGCTGTCATCATCTTCTTCAAATCCACATTGGGCGCATACTTTTTCTTTTATCTTGACTGTGCTGGATCCACCATAGGGTTCGCTAAGCTCTATCTCATGCTCCTCGATCGATACCGTTTCATTTCCACAATATGAACATATGACTTTTTCCATAATCACTCACTCCCTTCCAAACTCTCAGGTAACAATCCTGCATTCCTTAACGCGATTTCCATTGCAGTAGGCCCACACTTATCATCCCGATGAAACGACTTGATAACCCACTTCTTGTTCGATTCACTGTAGAAGAAGGATATATACCCGTATGCATATCCCGATCTGAAATTGTAGGCATCACAAATCGGAGGAGGAATCTCAGTGCTAAGTTCGTATGGTTTAGAATTGACAAACTCAATATCCTCCAGACCTCCTACAACGATGAATGCAAGAATGGCTTCTTTAGTCTTGAGAGAAAAATCCCTGTCAGCCGTCCTTCTAACCCTTCCCTCAAGTGCTACTTTCGACGGTTGACCTC
Source organism: Spirochaetia bacterium (assembly GCA_007116075.1). Taxonomy (GTDB): domain Bacteria; phylum Spirochaetota; class Spirochaetia; order PWKH01; family PWKH01; genus PWKH01. The sequence continues at coordinate 698 of SKJE01000015.1, read as the reverse complement.
TATCCCCCTTACATGCCTTTATAAAATCCTTGATATCGTATTTCGGTTGTGGTTTCGGCACTTCGGTACTCTTGATTATACATAATGTATAAGATAAGTCAATCAACTAATCTAGTATGTACAATCTTCCTCCCCATGTAGATGTATTATAGAAGCTTGGCGTCGTGAGACTATTTTGTGCTCTTGCTACGTCACATTGTTGTAATTATACCACCCTTTTTACGTCGGCGCTCAGGTAAAATACTCCCACTTTGCCTCCCACTTTGCTCAGGTATCCTGACCCTTTCACGTTCATGATGTATTACCGTAGAATTCAGCAGTCACCTGCCGGCAGGTGACCAGCGGTGTATGAGATGCTTTGGGTATGGTGTATCATGAGCCTATGTTTCTGCAGGGATCCGGTCGTCAGGATTCTGCTGAGTGCTTGCGGCATACAAGATGTGCTTTGGGCGGATACTTATGCCGTCCTTCATATTGAATACAACGTAGTTGACGGTAATTCTGTCCAGCAGAGCAGCCGTTACGTGGGGATCGTGGAGGAACGTATCCCATTCGTCAAATCCGAGCTGGGTGGTAATCATGAGTCTTAAGACTTTTTCTACTATAAATCCGTTTCGGTCACTCGCTTCCTTGGACGACCCCTTTTCTTGGGATGTTTCTTTCGGGAAACATAATCCGGAGCACAGCCTTGGGGAACC
>SKJE01000141.1 GCA_007116075.1 Spirochaetia bacterium | reverse complement strand
CTGGAGGTACAGCTTATACGCTGACAATCCCTTTTTGACTCCTGGACAGTCAACTGGATGAAATTAGTTTACCTGTCCACTCATTTTTTCTGTGTCAAAATGTGTAATTTTAAAGAAGTAGGGTAAAATAGATAGTGTTTTTCAAATCATAGAAGTACATCTCATACGAGAGTATGAAAAACTGTAATAGTATAAAAAAAGATCCATTGGCATGAGAGGGACCAGCATATGAAAAATTTGTTTGTAATTGGCATACTGTCAGCCGTTGTAGGGTTACTAGTCATCATTATATCTTTAGCCGCCATGGGCGGTCTGTTTACCTGGGCAGGTATTCTTGGAATCATTCTGCTGATAGTGGGTATCGTCATCATCAGGAAGGAGAAGAACACTATCGCCCAGCAGTCCGAAGCCGCCCCCGCCGAACAGAAACCATCGAAACAGGCTCCCGCCGGGTCTCCCGTCTCAGGGAGGCAGGAACTGACCTTTTATGATGTGAAGTCAAAAAAGAAGTTCAAGTCCTCCCAGTATGACGTCCGCCAGAAGAGCAACCGGTTCTTTGCGGTTACCCAGTCCCCAAGCGGGGATTATGAATGCTGGAAGATTATCAGCAATAAGAAGGCCGCTGAGCTCAGGAAATAATCCCCGAGCCCAGCATCGTCATATTCACGAACCATCACACACTGCCGGAGAGAGCCTCCAGGGGTTCTACATGGGCTGTACTGGTGAATCTCCAGTCTGTTGTGAGCACCCGGAGCTCTCCTGTAACGGTAATAGATGAGCTCCACAGTATATGCTCACTGGAGGTACCCACCATCACGGTAAAACTGCCCGGCTCAACAATTCGCCGCCCGTCATGTATAAAGGAGAACATATCCACCGGAACCGTAAAGGTAACTTTCCGTTGTGCTCCAGGCTGGAGAGAGATTCGAGCATATCCCTTCAGCTCCTTGACGGGACGTACGATGGAGCTGCAGGTATCCCGCACATAAAGCTGGAGCACCTCATCCCCGGGGCGATTTCCGGTATTCTCCACCACACAGGACACACTCACCTTACCGTCCACAGGTACAGCATCTGAACTCAGGATAAAGCTGCTGCAGGAGAAACTGGTATAGCTGAGACCGTACCCGAAGGGATATCGGGCACCGAAGTCCCGTTGTTTCGGCAGTCCTCCGGCCTTGGGGGTATGATTATATGTATACGGCATGGCTCCCGCAGCCAACGGAAAAGAGAGGGGAGTCTTCCCTCCCGGATTCTCCCGGCCAAAAAGAATCCCAGCTGCAGCTTCTCCTCCCCCCTCTCCCGGAAGCCATGCAGCAGCTATCGCTGAAACCTTGTCCGCGGCTGCTCCTAAGTCATAGGGCCTGCCGCTGACTAGGAGCAGAACCACCGGTTTACCTGTTTCAATCAGCGCATCAAGGAGCTGCTGCTGCACCCCCGGCAGTCTCAGGGTGCTGACATCAGATCCCTCCCCGACGGTCCCGTTCTGGAACAGCCCCACCATATCCCCAACCACAAGGATGACCGCATCGGCATGTCCCGCGGCCTGGACGGCAGCCGGGATCCTGCTGGTATCCGTTGAGGGCAGCTGAAGCCTGCTGAGTTCCTCAGCCTTCACTTCACCCGGGAAGAAAGCGGTATCATTGAACCGATTTTCATAGATCTTGCAGCCCGGTTCAAAAATTACCCGATCAGGACCAAGCAGTTCCTCAACTGCGCGCCTGACGCTTCGTGCCCTTTGGGGAACCGTAACTACTGGATCGGAAATCCCCTGGAGATGAACCGGAGTTGAATAGCCGCCAAACATGGCATAAGGATGGTCAGCCAGAGGTCCGATCATAGCCACAGTGTGCTGCGGTGAAAGCGGCAGGATACCGTCATTTTTCAGAAGCACAATAGACTTCACCGCAGCCTCCACCGCTAATTCGTGGTGTTCCCTGGTCGATAACGTGATTCCTTCGATATCTACATAGGGGTGTTCGAATATCCCCAGGCGAATCTTCTCGGTGAGGACCCGCATCACCGCCTGGTCCACCTCTGCCATCTCAACAAGTCCGCGATCCAATGCCGCAGTAAGGCCCTCCTTGAAGGCCGTGCTGCTGGGCAGCTCAATATCCATACCTGCCCGCAGAGCAAGCGCTGCGGCCTCAGCCAGGTCAGCGGCCACGTGATGTTCCGTGCAGAGCTGGCTCACTCCCTCATAGTCCGCAACCACCAGACCGTCAAAACCCCATTCACCGCGCAGCAGGTCATTCACCAGCTTACCGGAACTGCTGCAGGGTACTCCATCGATGTCATGGTAGGCGGGCATAACTGCCCCAGGCCGTGCAGCCTTCACCACCATTTCAAAGGGAAGGGCAAAGGTATTGAGCAGCTCCCGTTCACCGATGTGTACCGGAGCATGATTACGACCGCCTTCACTGAAGGCATGGCCTGTAAAATGTTTCAGTGTTGCCAGGGGACTGTTCTTGCTGCCCTGAAGTCCCCGCACATAGGCTATACCCATGCAGCCGGCCAGGTAGGGATCCTCCCCGAAAGTCTCCTCAAGACGACCCCACCGGGCATCCCGGGCTACATCAAGCACCGGTGCCAGTCCCTGGTGCACACCCAGGGAGGTAAGTTCCCGATTAATCACCCGGGCGATACGCTCCATGAGCCCGTCATCCCAGGTTGAGGCATAGTTGAGACTGGAGGGAAAGGAGGTGCACCCCTGAACCATAGCCCCCGCAAGGCACTCTTCATGGAGCATGGCCGGAATGCCCAATCGGGTCTCATTGACAAGATAACGCTGGATATCATTGACCCCCTTGGCTATAAGGCGGGGATCCTTCGGCTGGGTGCCGTAGGGCCGGGTAAGCTGCCCTACTCCATGGCCCAGGACATAGCCACGGTCATGGCGCGGTCTCTCATCCCGAAAGGCGATCTCCTTGACCGAAAAACTTCCATCCTCAGATATCTCCAGCCATGCAGCGCAGAGCTGTGCGACTTTCTCCTCTACGGTCATTGATTCTACAAGTTTCAAAGCCTGATCATGAACTGAACGCATGGCGGTTACTCCTTCAGGGCACCTAGTGCAACACCGGCGATAATGTACTTCGATAACATAAAATAGACGATAAACAGCGGCAGCACCGTCAAGGAGAGCCCGAGATAGACCGACCCGTATTCGGTGCGGTAGATATCTCCGCGCAGCAGGCTCACCATGATCGGCATGGTATACTTTGACCTGTCGGTCAGCAGGATCAGCGGTATAAAGAGATTGTTCCAGTGGAACACGAAGGTGAAGATCGCCTGGGTCGCCATGGCAGGCTTCATAATCGGCAGAATGATCCTGTTGAAGGTATAGAACTCCCCGGCTCCGTCAATCCGTGCCGAGTCCACAATATCGAGGGAGAGGGTTGCAATCAGGTACTGGCGCATAAAGAACACCATTGCCGGGGTTGCTACCGCCGGGAGGATCAGCGGCCAGAGACTGTTCACCCAGTTGATCTGGTACATAAACTGGTAGAACCCGATCCCCGATATCTGCGCAGGAATCATCAGTACCGCCATAATGAAGGTAAAGAAGGGCTGGCGCAGTTTCCAGCTGTAGGCCACCAGGGCATATCCGGTAAGGGACGAGAAATATACCGCCCCGAAGGTCGCACCGGTTGAAACCAGCATGGAATTCTTGAATCCTATCAGCGGGTCAAAGGTTTTTCCCATCAGGATCCGCATGTTGTCAATCAGGTGAGTCGAAGGCAGCAGCCCCACTGAATGCTGCTGGATCTCAAAGGTGCCCCTGGTGGCATTCATGAACATTACCCAGAAGGGAAATATGCTCAGCACAGCCAGAAAAATACACAAAACATAGATAACCGTCTTTGTAATATTCCGTGAAACGGTCATGCTCTGTTCTTTCATAGCACCACCCCCTTCCGGGCGGCCTTCTCAGAGCGCTTCAGCTGACGCTGTTTTCGCTTAAGCTTCTCAGCTCCCCTATCCCGCATGACGAAAAAGAGGATACTTGAGAGAACCGCTATAATGAGAAACAGCAGTATGCTTGCAGCGGCTGCCCGATTATAGAGATAGCTTCCGCTGAAGGCCTGGTTGTAGATGAACAGGGTTGCCGTCAATGTGGCGTTATCAGGGCCGCCCCAGAGAAACATCCTGGGGATATCGAACATCTGCATCCCGCCGATCATGCTGGTAACCAGAGTATAGAGTACGATGGTCTTCAGCCGCGGAAGGGTGATGCGGAAAAAGATCTGGGTTGCCGTTGCCCCATCTATCTCGGCTGCCTCAAAGAGGGTGGGATTGATCCCCAGAACTCCGGCAATCAGGATAATCATAGTATGGCCGTACCACATCCAAAACTGGATAAATGCCACCACCCCCCGGGCGGTCCAATGCTGGAGATGGAAGTTCAAGGGGGACTCAATCCAGCCGAAGGTAAGGAACACATCGTTGATTGGTCCCTTGGGATATCCGAAAAGCGACTGGAAAAGAATGGCAATGGTCGCCGCAGTAATGATGTTCGGCATATAAAAGAGCACCTTGAACATCCCCTGTCCCCTTACCGTGAGGTTCCGGTTGGTGAACCAGGCGGTCAGCAGCAGGGCTACCAGCATCTGGGGAATAAAGTTCATGATCCAGATCAGGAATGTATTGTTCATGGCCCGCCTGAAGGTGGCATTATTGAAGATCAGGCGGAAGTTCTCAAAGGGGTTCTCAAGAAAGTTGATCTCTGTTCGTCCGATACCCCGCAGGTCGGTAAACCCGATCACGACTGTATAGATCATGGGGTACAAATGGAATATCAGAAAGGTAAGCACAAAGGGTATGGAAAATAGATACCCGTACTTCGCGTAGCTTATCGTCCTGGTTCTGGCTAGCATCTCGTCTCCTCCACTCAACGCATAGGTTCTGCTACATATATGAAGTAACTGTTTTTTCTGGCTGCTGCAGGAAAGCTTCAAAGAAGCCAGAAAAAACAGCAGGTACGGACAAGCCTAGTACCCGTCCGTACCTGCACACACACCAAGTATTCTTAGTCGATGGGGATGTCGAGGTTATCAGCAACCTGCTGCTTAAAATCTGCTATAGCCTGGGCACGGGACTTATTGCCTGCGGTGTACTCACGCACCTGGTCGCGCCAGTAGGTATTAATGGATTCATCGTACTGGTTCTTGTTCCGTCCGGTGGCGTATGCTCCTGCAGGGACAAATACGTCAAACATATCCTGTCCGCCCAAAAAGTCAAGAGTTCCGTCGGACTTTCTCATAACTGCGCCTGATGCAACGGTATCCTTTGTGCCTCCGGGACCCCAGAGGGTTCCGTTTGCCCAGTGGTACTGCAGTCCGGTTTCAGAGCTGTCCAGGGTAATCCATTCAATAATGTCGCCAACCACTTCAAGATGGGGGCTGTTTTTGTTTGCCAGCACCCAGGTTCCGCCCCAGAAGAATCCTACAGGAGGTTCACAGACTGCCCAGTCACCATAGGTATCACCGGAGTTACCGGCCATGACGTAGTTGATCAGCCATGCGGGTCCGAAGAACCCGAATACCGGCTTGGATCCTGCATCCTGCATATCGGCAAACCATGCATCGGTCCAGTCACGGGTGTCATTGTGATAATCCTCTTCCTTCAGCAGCATGGCGATATCAAGAAATTCCTCCCGGTCCGGATCGATGTAGAGCTTACCGTCCACAATCCAGCCCTTCTCGGAGCTTCCCTCAATGGCATGCCAGATATCCCCGTCGCCGGAGATAATCCCGTAGCCCTGTTCCCTCAGGTCCTCGGCTGCATCAAAAAACTTGTCCCAGCCCGGTCCGACGATATCCCTGACCTCAGCAGGATCATCAGTACCCCAGACATCCTTTGCTATGGATCGTCGATAGATAAAAGCGCCGCCGGTGGCCTGGTAACCGAGCCCAACCAGATTGCCTGCATCATTTGTTCCGATATCAACGGTGTACTGGGCAATCTCAGCTTCGTCCAGAAGTCTGTCCACGTCAATTCCGAGATCCTTGTAGGGAGCTGCAAAATGTGCGGCATCTCCCTGGGTGTACTTCAGCACGAAGGCCGATTCCGCAGTGAAGATATCAGGCGCATTTGATCCCCGGCCGGCAAGGGCCTGGTCAAGAGCGGGCTGGTATGCACCTTCAGTTGTAGCAATGATCGTCGTGTTGATCTCATAATCGAAATCCGGGTTCAGCTCTTTGTACTTCTCAAGCATATTCGGAACCTCATCGGTAAAGCTCCAGACATTTAACACCTTGGGCGCTTCTTCCCGTGCTCCCCCGGCAAACAGTGTTACACTCATGGAGCATACAAGCAGAATCAGAACCATAAAACTCAATTTCCGTTTCATGTAGAAACCTCCTTACATAATGTGCCTTCCCGGCATATAATCCATTCATCGGTTACACCGATCTTCAGCGGGTGTGCAGGGACACCGTATGCCCATGCACCCACTAGTATGCTACGCCGGAAATCACCAGCACACCACTAGGTATTTGTCTTGATTTCACCTAGGATGTTTGTCCTATGTATTGGGTTACATCTCGTTACTTTTCGTCCATTTAATGGCAAATTTTCGCAGGCTCTTGGCATTGTCTATGATGAGCTTGTGGCGGATATTGTCCCGGTACACATTAATGGTCTTGGCGGACAGGTTGAGGGATTCGGCTATCTCTGACACGCCGAACCCCTGACCAATGAGCCGCAGGACCTCCAGCTCCCGGACGCTCAGCTGTTTCACCGGATCAAGTTCCGCATTGCCGGAGTTCTGGTTGAACAGCGCATCGAGCATCCGCTCCCTCATGTCCCCGGAAAGATAGATTTTCCCATTAAGGATCGTCTCAACCGCCTCCATAAGGGTCTCGGCGGCCTCCTGCTTCATGACGTATCCCCTTGCACCGGCCTTCAGGGCGGTGGAGGCATAGATAATCTCATCGTACATGGAGATCACAAGCTGAAGGATTCCGGGATGAAGCGCCTTTACCGTCTTCACCAGCTCGAGCCCGTTTTCCTGCTTCAGGGCAATATCAACAAGCAGCACATGGGGAGGATGCTGCTCAATACAGTCCATTGCCTCACGAATAGATGAAGCCTCCCCGGTCACCTTAAACCGTTCATGACTCTCGATGACACTGACCAGCCCCTGTCTGAACAGCGGGTGGTCATCCAAAACAATAAATTCAGTAATGTGTCTCATCAGGCCTGCTCCCTTTCACGTATACGTACCACCGTGCCTTCTCCGGAGCTTGTGATGTTCAGGCCCACCTGGGCGATCTCGGCGCGGTTACGCATGATCCGCAGGCCAAGACCGTCCTCCCGGATCTGCTTCGGCAGTCCTATACCGTTGTCCCGTACCTTTACCTCCCATCCCGACACTCCAGTATGGAGAGATATCTCTACATGGCCGGCCTCTGCGTGCTTGATCGCATTTGTCAGGGCCTCCTGGATAATCCGGAATATATGAAGAGCCCGGTCGGCATCCTCAATCTCAAAATCCCGGTCGGCATGAAGCCTGAGGTCTACCCGGGAGAATCTTCTGGTATCACCCACCAAAGCCTCAACCTGTTCCAGGAATGTATGGGGCTGCATGTTCCGGGGCAGCAGCCCCCGGGATATGGTTTTAATCTTTGTGATGGATTCAGCCAGCAGCTCACTAATATGCTCCAGGGGTTCCGACTCAACATGGTTCTGCTCTGCCGCACGACTTTTCACCGTGGTAATCAGCAGGGATATCCCCAGCAGGTGCTGACAGAGATCATCATGAAGATCCTGGCCGATCCGTTCCATGGTCTTGCTGGATATTTCCATAACCTCCCGCTCCAGTTCAGTTCTCCGCTTTATTTCACTGGAGAGTTCCTTGTTTGTCCGGATGAGGTCCTTTGTCCGCATCTCAACCTGATCAGCCAGGTTTCTCTCATGGGACCTGATCTGCTCAAGCAGGAGCGTTCCCTTGAGACTGCTGGAGAGCTGTTCCTGGAGCACATCGTAGAGCGCCGGGATGGCAATGCCCACGGGGACAATGAGATATCCCAGGGGCTCGTCGTTATGGACCAAGGGCATCAGGATCCACTGCCCCTGTCTCCAGGCCTTTCCCACACTGACCGGCAGCAGTTCCGTATAGGTAAAATCCCGGGAATAGACGTGGCTTGACTCACCATCCTCCCGGACATCCATGAGCAGCCGCGCCCTCCCCCGGTTCCCGTCGAAGACCACCAGATAACCCTGCTTGAACCCGAACAGCTCCAATCCCCGTTTCAGGTTCCGGTACATCTCCGGAAGCTCAAAGGCCCCCGCAAGCATGGCACTGATGCGTCGGAGGGTATCAAAGGAGGATTCAACGGCCACCCGCTTTGCAGCCTGGTATCGACCGATTTTTTCTGTAGTGAATGCCCGGGCGGCTCCGATGAGGGAGGTCAGGGGAATGCTTCCCGGAAGCGTATGATTTGCACAGGTATGCTCCACCACCGACAGATACTCATTCCACCTGCCCACCGCACCGCTTTCTGCACAGGTGGCGTCGATGGCGCGGTTGAGCCGCATGATCATTCCGTCGTAGTCGCT
>SKJE01000192.1 GCA_007116075.1 Spirochaetia bacterium | reverse complement strand
GTTCGTGAGCTCGAGGATCTCCTCCACATTCCGGGATGATGCCGGAAGCAGGTGATCAGCAAGTCCCAGGGATCGGGCCAGTTCAAGACGCTCTTCGGAGATATCAATGCCGATGGTTTTCTGGGCTCCCATAGCCCTGACCAGCATGAGGGTTGCCAGTCCAACGGGTCCCAGACCGGTAACGAGGACGGAATCATTTCCGGAGATTCCGATTTTCTCAAGTCCTTCATATACTGTTCCGAAACCGCAGGCAATCTGTGCTCCGTCGGTGTAGGTCAGTTCGTCCGGCAGGAGCACCAGGTCCTTCTCTTCTGCAATGATGTATTCTGCCATACCTCCGTCGCGCTGCCAACCGTAGGCCCTTCGGAAGGTCTCGCTGGTGCAGCTGATCATATATCCCCTGCGGCAGTCATTGCATACACCGCATCCTGATATATGGTAGACAATGACCCGGTCTCCCTCCTTGAATCTTCTCAATCCCGGACCGCAGGCGACGATCTGACCGGAGGGTTCATGACCTGCAATAACCCCCTGGTATCCCTCGGGGCCTTTTCCTACATGCTCGTGGTATATCGCCCTGATATCACTGCCGCAGATAGTGGATGACTTGGTTTTTATCAGTACCTCTCCGTGTCCGGGTTCGGGCAGGGGGAATTCCTTCAGTTCAACGGTGCTGTTGCCGGGAAGGACAGCTCCTTTCATTGTCTTACTCATAGCAGACTCCTTATTATATTGATAACTGTATATTATAGGCTTTATAAAATACCATTATATGGTATGTTTTCATATATTTGGAATAGCAAAGATTGGCTTTTATGTGCCAATCCTTGACTTGGGAGGGACACCGTGGCAGCAAGAGGAGAGAGGGATGCGAGCTTCTTTTCCCGTCAGGTCGTAAAGGCAAACCGGTTCTACAGGAGTGTCATTTCCGATTCCGATAAGGGTTTCTATGTAGTTGCCGGAGGAGTTGAGTCATGCACCCCAGGCTACCATATTGAACGAAGCTCTTTCAAGTTCTACGGCATTGAGTATGTAATTTCCGGAGAGGGTACACTCCATCTTGGAGATGCGGATTACCAGCTCCATCCGGGGATGATGTTCTGCTACGGTCCCGGTGTAGCCCACAGGATATCTACAAATCCGGCAAAGGGTCTGACCAAGTGCTTTATGGATGTGACAGGAAGGGAAGCCACAAACATGCTGTTGGAGCATCTGCAGCTGCCCGGGTTGGTCTTGTACATATCCCTCTCCCAGAAGGTACTGGAAAGCTATGAGGAACTTATTCATTTCGGGTTATCATCATCTTCCTATGCCCAGGATATCTGCAGTCATCTCGGCCGAGCTCTGGTGCTTAAAATGCTTCACCTGGCCGAAGCCTATGGGAACCATGAGGAGCCCTCCTATGTGACCTTTCGGAACTGCAGAGAGGTAATTACATCAGGCTTTCTTAAGATGTCCACGTTGGAGGATGCATCCAGGCAATGCGGGGTCAGTTCCTCATATCTGTGCCGCCTGTTCAGGAAGTATGATCACCTGACTCCCTACCGATATCTGCAGGGCCTGCAGATGGGTCATGCGGCGGATGCTATGGATCGGGGAGGACTGCGGGTAGGGGAGGCGGCCCGACTGCTCAACTATGATGATGTGCACCATTTTTCCCGAACCTTTAAGCGGATCATGGGTATCAGCCCTGCCACCTACAAAGAAAACCCTCTCCAGAAGGAGAGGGGGTATACAGACAGAGAGGGAGGGGATTAGAGACTTGTCCCCATGTCTTCCCGGAATTTCTCCATGAGCTTTACCGGCCAATCGCCGATGGGTTTGAGTTTTCCGAGGAAGAACCTGAGCACCTTCGGTTCATGATCCCACTGGAGTCCGCCTACCAAGTCCCTGTTGTCCAGAAGCCATTTCAGCCGGTCAATGGTGTATTCAACCTGTGAGAGGGTGAATACCCTTCTGGGGAATGCCAGACGCATGAGTTCCATATCGGCTAGCAGGTCTTTGCCGGAAGGGAGCCTGACGCTGGAGATAGTTCCCCGCTCCATGCCCCGGACACCGGAAACAAGAAAGAAGGCTGAAACCAGCGCTCCTGCGGGATACTCCTCCTGGGGAATATGGGGCAGAAATCCCTTTGCATCCACATGAGCACCGAGTCCTCCTCCGGGAGTCACCACCGGGATTCCCAGGGATTCCGCTTTTCGGACAAAGTAGTCAATGAAGGATGGAGACTGGCAGATCATCTGGTCGTCGAGGGTCTCCTCCAGACCAACAGCCATCGCTTCAATTTCCCGAACTGAGATTCCTCCATAGGTGAGAAATCCCTCAAAGAGCGGAACCATATCCCTCATCTGGTCATAGAGTGATTCATTGCTGGTACAGATGATTCCTCCCCGGGAGGAACTGAGCTTCCTGGCAGAGAAATAGATGAGATCGGAGAGTTCCGACATTTCAAGAAGAATGGATTGGATTGATGCGTTATGGTATGCCGCTTCTCTCTGCTTGATGAAATAAGCATTTTCTCCGATTAGGCTGGCATCCAGTACGATGATCAGTCCGTGTTCATCAGCTATCTTCCTGACCTCTTTCATGTTTTCCATGGAAAAGGGCTGCCCGCCGATGAGGTTTGTGGATGCTTCCAGACGGATAAAGGGGATTTTTTCCGTACCGTAGGTCTTTATTACTTCTTTGAGTTTCTTGAGATCGATATTTCCCTTGAATGGATGATCACTTTTAATCTTCATGGCTTCATCGGTGTAAATCTCATGAAGTTCACCACCGTTGAGCTCAATATGAGCTTTTGTCGTGGTGAAGTGGTAGTTCATGGGGATGTGATCTCCCTCACTGATGAATGCCTGGGAGATAATATTTTCCGCCGCCCTGCCCTGGTGAACCGGAAGGACGAGGCTTTTCCCGAACATCTCCTGCACCCGTGATTCAAGTCTCAGATAGCTCTGGGATCCTGCATATGCGTCATCTGCCAGCATCATAGCTGCGGTCTGGCGGTCACTCATGGCATTGCAGCCGGAGTCGGTGAGCATGTCGAGAAAAGTATCCTTTGTACTGAGCAGAAAGGAGTTATAACCGGCCTCCTGGATTGCTCGATATCGGTCCTCAATTGGCTTAAGATAGAGCTTCTGCACAACCCGTACTTTATGGAGCTCCAAGGGGAGCTGCTGCCCAGTGTAAAATGCTACATGTTCCCGTGGGGATAATTCTTCAGACATGATTCCTCCTGCTGATATGCAATTAATGTTTATATAGTTTGTATAAATATACAGTATTAACGATTATAAAGACGATATACTAATAAGACAAGGGAAAAAAGAGGGAGCTCAAAGGATTGAGCCCCCCCCATATACTCGTACAATGATTATCAGCTGATATTCAGCCCGACCACTGCCTCCGGTGTGAGCACCTGGAAGGTGAATGATTCCATGAGAAACAGGTTTACTTCCTCGGTGGTATGAGAATGGTAGCCAATGGCAAAATCCTGTCCGAGGTGCAGTACAAAGTCGTCTCCCCTATCCGCAGCTAGAAATCCTCCGGATACGCCGGGTGCATATACTACCTTACCTGAGGTGATCCGTTCCACCATCGATTTGATAGAACCGCCGGGAGCTGCATGGGCTAGGAATTTCCAGAGTTTTTCCCCCGCCACAAGAGTTGCAGGAGCATCAATGCCGGCTGCGAGGAGCTTGTTCATTCCTTCGGCAATGCCCTCCAGCAGTTCATCCTGGGTAAGGTTCACCTGTACTGCCTGGGCAGCGGCCAGCTCTTTCAAGCCGGTAATCTTAACGTCGGCAAAACCGTCATAGACCGCCTGCTCCTCAAAAGCGGCAATCTGCTTAGCCGCATGCTCCAGCCCATCAAGTTCGACATCACGGGCTCCCCGTTCAATATTGTCAAGTTCCCACATCTTGAGGGAAAATCGGACCCGTGTCTCAATCAACGGCTTCACATCATAGACGCCGTAGAGGACATCTGAGCCTTTCTGGTTCTTGGGAACCGTCAGACGACCAAGATTTATATTCGTATGATCAATACCATGTGGTCCGGACACATCAACAAATTTCCGGGCAGACAAACTCGCCCGAAGGGTATCCCGGGCAAGTGAGTCAATCTCATCCCAAGCTTGACTGCTGATGGGAGCTAAATTACGTTTTAATATATCCATTGAATTCTCCTTTTTCTATTTGAGACTGCCGATGCCAAGATCGTTTTTCGAGGGTCCTACTGCAGGGGTACCCGCTTTACCAAGGAATTCCTCCTCAACTTCCGCGTATCCTTCCTGGTAGAATTTCTCCTCCTCCGGATCAAGTTCCTTCAGCAGTCTGAGGAATTCTCCAGCGTGTACTTTCTCTTCATCGGCGATGTCGATCAGTACATCCTGGGCCAGTTTGTTATCGGTTGATTCTGCCAACTGCTGGTACAGCTGGATTGCTTCATACTCAGCAGCAACCATCATCCTGATTGCGCGAATAAGTTCTTGTTCCGTTAAGAGACGATCACTATTCTTCACTTGAAAGGGATGTCCGAATTCAGGCATATATTCCTCCTTGGAAAATGCGTGCAGTTCCGGAGAACTGTCATTTCGTTATAATATAATACAATTGTACCCATCAGAGGATGTCCGTCAAGGGATGAAAGAGTGAAAAAACTGTTCCAGGTATACGAAGCCGATAGTGCCTGATGTATATCAGGCACAGTGTCCGGCAGCCCAGGTGAGCCCTATCTATGGGCGGCTGATCTGCTGCCTACTACCCGAAACAGCACAAACTGTCCGACCACCACGAGTGCCGCAGCAGCCATCCACAGGATCTGTCCCCCTTCTACAATTTGGTAGAACAGAACCGCAATTGACCATGCGGTGATGGTAAGATAGACAGCCTGAAGGACACCGAAAAAGGCTCCCATCTCCTTTACTGCCGCTGCAAACGCAGCCAGACAGGGAAAATAGACCAATACAAACAGCAGATATGCGTATCCTGCAGCGGGGGTGAAGCTGCTTCTCATGAGGGTATATACAGAGCGTTCAGAGGGATCATCAGTCAGCATCTCATCATCCTCGGAGATGAAAATACTTTTCAGGCCCTCAGCGAGGGCAGAAAAAGATTCCCGAAGGCCTTCACCCAGGGAGAAGGTATCATTGTCCGGTTCATTCAGCGCATACTCCTGGGCCGTCTGTGCTGCTGCAATCTGTCCGTAGAGTCCGTTTAATGTACCCACAACCGCTTCTTTGGCAAAAAGTCCGGTAAAGAGACCGACCGTTGCCGGCCAGTTATCCTGGGTGATGCCCATGGGGGAGAATACAGGGGTGATTGCCTTTCCTGCGTTGGTGAGGACTGATATATCGGTATCTTCGTTGCCGAAGGAGCCGTCGGTGCCCAGGCTGTTGAAGAAGCTCAGCACAATAACTGCCAAAATAATGACTTTTCCCGCCCGGAGCAGAAAAACCCGAAGTCTGTTCCAGGTGTGCATCAGAATGTGCTGTGCCCGGGGAGTATGGTACGGGGGCAGCTCCATGATGAAATAGCTCGGCTCACCGCGGAAAAGGGAGTGTTTTAGAAACAGTCCTGTAAGGATGGCAAGCAGCACGCCGATTACATAGAGGGAAAACACAATACGGCCTGCATGGGCTCCGAAGAGCACCGCGCCGAAAAGGGCATAGACCGGCAGGCGAGCCCCGCAGCTCATCAGGGGCACCATGAAGATGGTCATCATCCGGTCCCGCTTGTTCTCCAGAGTTCTTGTGGCGAGAATGGCCGGGACGGTGCATCCGAAACCGACGATCATGGGGACGAACGCCTTCCCCGGCAGTCCGAGGGTCCTCATAAAACGGTCCATCACAAAGGCTGCCCGGGCCAGGTATCCGGAATCCTCCAGCAGGCTCAGAGCCAGGAACATAAAAAAGACCACAGGAATAAAGGTGGCAACGGTCTGGATGCCTGCTCCCACACCTCCTGCGAGGATACTGACCAGCCAGTCGGGTGAGCCGAGTATGTTTAGAACATGGGTGAATCCGTCAACGAAAATGGTGCCGAAAAGCACTTCGAAAAATTCAATGAAGGCTGATCCGACGGTGACCGCAAGCCAGAATACCAGATACATCATCACCATGAATATCGGTATGCCCAGAAAACGGTTCAGCACAATCTGGTCGATCCGTTCTGAGATGCTTCGCCGGTTAATATCCCGTTTGATGGAGTGCTCTGTGACTGAATGTACAAATCCGTATCGACCGTCGGCAATGATGATTTCAGCATCTTCCTTGAGTACGTGTTCGATCCGCTGCCGTTCATGGAGGACTGCTGCTTCATCCAAGGGGATGTCATGACCCAGAGGCAGGGTCCCCTCCAGGATACTGACGGCATTCCAGCGGGTTTTTGTCGCCGTAACCCAACGGGCAAGTACTTCTTCAACTTCATTGGGATATTCCGGTCGGACCATTGGTGTCTGGGGTGTTTTGCAGAAGGCGGCAATCTCTTTAAGTGCGTTGTTCGTACTTGCTTTATCAGTGGCAATAAGGGGAATCACAGGGCATCCGAGGGAACGCTGCAGTATATCGGGATTAATGTGTATCCCTTCCTTCTCAGCTAAATCCATCATGTTCAGAACCACGATGGTAGGCATATCCATTTCAAGCAGGTTGGCAGTCAAATAGAGGTTCCGCTCAAGGTGGGAGGCGTCGACAATATTGACAGCCAGGGTTGGCTCTCCGGAAAGGAGGTAATCCCGTGCCGCCTTCTCGTCCTCGCTGGAGGCGCTGAAGCTGTAGATGCCCGGGAGGTCCACCACACGGATATGACCGGAGCCCTTCAGTTTCCCCTCAACTTTTTCGACCGTCACCCCCGGCCAGTTTCCGATACGCTGGGTTCCGCCGGTAAGGGCGTTGAAGAGGGTGGTTTTACCGCAGTTTGGATTACCAGCAAGGGCAATTACAGGATGGGATGCTCCGCTCATAGCTCTTTCCTCTCTACGATGAGCGTGTCCGCTTCAACCTTCCTGAGGGTGATTCTGCTGCCCCGTACGATAATTTCCACTGGATCCCCCATAGGTGCAATACTGCGCACCTGAAAGGATATTCCCTTGGTAAGTCCCAGAGCAAGTAGACGGGTTCGGTAGGTTCCTGCACCCTTCTGGTATCCGGTGACAATA
Source organism: Spirochaetia bacterium (assembly GCA_007116075.1). Classification (GTDB taxonomy): domain Bacteria; phylum Spirochaetota; class Spirochaetia; order PWKH01; family PWKH01; genus PWKH01. The sequence continues at coordinate 1,434 of SKJE01000192.1, read as the reverse complement.
CCCGTGTCGCCTGGTTTCATGTCTTTCAGATGGATCATGGTGCTGGTCTCTCCCGTGTTTTCGAATCATGTATCATAAAGATAATGTTATGAACGTTACAGCAATGGGGTGATGCGGACTTTATCAGCAAGGCCCTTTCCGATCATCAGGGTTCCTCCGTGGAAGGAAATCAGCACGGGACCCGAGGGTTCATTCTTGATAACCTGAAGCTTCTCTCCAGGAATGATGCCCATATTATAGAGTTTTCTTCGTGCTTCCCCGCCACCGAGAATGTGGATCACCTGAACAGATGACTGGGGTTTGCCTTGACTCAGCAGTGATGCCGGCTGGGTTCTCTCTTTTTTAAGCTGCATCGTCCGATAAAACATTTTTGAGATGCCCTTCATGCTTTTTATATCCTCTTCACCCAATAATTAGTCATTGCTAACTATTAGGATTGTATCTTCTTCGCCTCATTGATGTCAATGGAGTGCATCCGGTTTACAGAACAGAGATCATAAAATGTTTTGTGTCTGCTAGAGGGTCGGCCCGATATACTTTTTACTCTCCCGGATACCCAGACCGACGAAGATCAGTCCCCCGAAGGTGCAGACCAGCAGAAGGATGGTAAACACTACCATAGCTGTGCCTTCAAAGGAGCCAATGAAAAAAGAGAGTATTGCCGCAGCAACGCACAGAACGGCTCCTGTGATCATCAGCTTTCTGGGTTTCTTGGGTGATGTACTGTCTGCCACAATGGGGCCTCCTCTTCTCTGGAATATCAGTATACCACTTGTGCAAAAAAGGTGTCAAATCAATAGACGAGCTTTACCCTTTTGGGTACCATAATCCGACGGAGTTAGCCCATGAGTACAAGACGATCTTTTCTCTTTATACTGCTTTTTTCAGTGGCACATTTTTTTCATCATCTGCTCACCTCTATCATTGTGCCGCTGCTGCCGATGATTCGGGATGATTTTTCTCTCTCCTATGCCCAGGCCGGAGGTGTCGCTTCCGCATTTACCATTGCCTACGGTCTTGCCCAGCTCCCCGCCGGATGGGTAGCCGATCGTGTGGGTGCCAGGTATCTCCTCTTCGCCGGAGTCTCCGGGGTAGCCGTGGTGGGAATACTCATCGGCTTCAGCAGTTCCTATATGGGATTACTCATTCTTCTTGCAGTCCTGGGTGTTATGGGCGGTGGATACCATCCATCGGCTGCACCGCTTGTTTCTGCATCTGTGGAGCCGTCACGAAGGGGAAAGGCCCTGGGGATGCATATAGTGGGCGGAAGCGCCAGCCATTTTGTCTCCCCCCTTGCTGCGGTGGCACTGGCAGGAGTCATTGGGTGGAGGGGTTCCTTCCTGGCCATAGCTGTCCCGGTCTTCATTTTCGGCATCATCCTCTTTATACTTCTGAAGTTGTATCAGGTTACCGCAGCAGGACAGAAGGGGAACG
>SKJE01000020.1 GCA_007116075.1 Spirochaetia bacterium | reverse complement strand
TATCCAGGGGACTCTTGTCCAGACCTGAAACCAGCTCCAGCTGCCCCCGGAGATCCAGGGAGCTCAGCTGCTCGAGCAGCTGTTCATCAGCCGGAAACAGCTTTCCTTCGGAATCGGTACCTCGGAAGGTAAGTCCTGCAAGATAGGCCTTGCCGATGGCCCTCCAGCTCAGTCCAAGTTCTTCAGCCTTGATCACTGCACCGAGCACCCGGTCATCCCATCGCAGTTTTCTCCCCAGGTCACGGCCCACACGATACAGCGTATCCCCCAAAGCTCTGTTCTGGAAACGGTAGAGCAGATCCTCAATGTGGTCGTTGAGGTCCGTCTCTGTAAACACCTGAGGATAGGCCTTCAGCAGTATCTGTGCAGCCTCATCCATCACTTCCCGTACCGCCTTGAGCACGTCAGCATCCTCCAGAACATCTGGAAGGTATACCAGATGTGGATACTTCTGAAACCCGATATAGGCTGCAGCGGCATGGCCGAGATTATGTATATAGAGCTTTCGCTCAACATAGGCCGTAATCGGTCGTACCGGCCTGAGGTAGGGACAATCAGGCACCCCGCCAATGAATCCGTCGCGGTCAACATAGAGCGTATTGTAGGGTTCTGCTGTGAGGACAAGGGGGTCCCCTCCAGTCTGGATCGGCACCATCTTCCCTATGCTTGTCTCTACAAGACCTACGTACTCATCCAGTTTGAACACTTCCCTGGTATACGGTTCAAGCAGGTTCCTCATGTATGAGGCTCCGTTATGGATGTTTTCTGATATAATAAGATTCACCGGATCCCCGGGACGCCGCTGGTACCGGTATATCAATGCCTGTGCAAGCTGTGCTGCTATATGCGGCAGCACCTGCTTGCCCACTGAAACAGAAAGAAGAGAACAGGAGGCAATCGCTTCATTCACCTGGTCCCGGTTCCGTCCATTGACCGCGGAGACTCCCTTGATCGGAAGCATTCTGACTCCCTCCTGGGAGACCTCTTTGATCACATAGCCTTGGTTCTCATTCAGGGCTTGTATGAGCGCATCGTCAATATCAATGCAAGTGACCCGGTAGCCGCTGCGGGCAAATATTTGCCCGATGAAGGACCTGCCGATGTTTCCTGCACCCCATTGAACCAGCATGTGATCACTCATAGCAGACCTGCCTGTTTTTTGTATGCCTCAACAACGGGTATGATGGCCTCTCGTTTCTCCCCCTGCTGAGTCTCATAATAGGTCCCCCCATGATACATGCAGGTAAATCCCCCGGAAGCAGCTCCCCAGGCACAGGCATCGAGTATATCAGGCAGGGTGTCCCTGTCCGCTTCAAGCTGCATGGCAAGCGACGCAATAACCCCGCCGACAAAGTTATCACCACAGCCGGTGGAATCCTTCCGTTTTTCTGGATGCTCTTCCAGCACGTCGTCGATATACTTGCTTACCGGCATGGTACGCAGCTGGCACGGGGCAAATCGCTCCCCCCCGGACCAGACAAGTACATCCTGCGCTCCGTGGGTTATGATGAGCGACTTCACACCATAGGAAATAAACCTCTCGGCTGCATCCTTGAGGTCTTCGGTCCCCGTAAGGCGAAGAGCCTCCTCAGCATCTGTTACCAGCAGGTCAATATACCGATACGTATCATCTCCGCCCAGCGGCCATGGTGCTTCAGGGTTTTTCTTCTGGTTCCTGAAATCATAGACCGTTCCCACAATGGTGAAACAGCCCCGTTCCCGGGCCTTGGATACAATTGTACCAAGACCATCATGAATACGGGGGACCAGCGCTGTTCCTCCTGCAAGGAGGATGTCCGCATCATAACACTCATCAGGGATATCCTCCGGCCTGTAGGACCCGGCAGCCCCGATGGTGTTCACGAATGAGCGTTCCCCTTTCCCGCCGAAGTGGGTGGGGTCAGAGAATACCCAGGTAGAACTCGTGTGTTCACCGGGATATATCTTCAGCTGGGGGTTGATGGGTGTCTTTGAAAGAAATTTCCTGACCTGTGTTCCCTGCAGGTCATCCCCAATCCCGCCATAGTAGGTAACCCGGGCATCAGCTACCATTTGTGAAGCATGGACCAGGGCAACCACTGAGGGACCTCCCAGGTTGCTGACATCGGGCTGCTGATCTCCTACAAGTTTCTTCAGAAGCGCTTCATAGGGCTCACCGGCAAATTCCTCAATATCCTCCGAAAAGACCAGCCCCCCCGTTATCATCCCTCCGTCGCCGGGCGTCCGGCTCTGCAGCTTGCGGAATTCCTTGTTCTCATAGCGAAAATCAGTATAGACATAATCGATCAGACAGCATCCTACTCCGGAAATCTTCATGGTTCCTCCAGTTATTCAAAGCAATAAAAAACCTGTCATAGTCCGAGACCAGCAGCAGGCCCTTTTGTAACAGCTACTCCGGAACCGAAATCGGCCAAGACCTATCCCAGCCGGGAGTTCGAAAGATGTCATTTCTTTTACAAAAACACCCTGCTAACCTAGTATAGCAGTTGTTTTGCCCCTTCGCAACTGCTATGATGAGATAATGAAGCGGATCACTATGAAGCAGATAGCCGAGCATCTCGGTATATCCAGGACAACAGTTTCTCTGGTGCTTAAGGGGGCCGGAGACCAGTACCGCATCAGTCCGTCCACCCAGCAGAGGATCCTTTCATATGCCCGCAGTTCCGGATATCGGCCCAACTATTTTGCCAGTGCACTAAACAGCCGCCACAGCAAAGTCATCGCTGCTATCTTTCCTGATGTGTTTGAAAGCTTTATGGGACGTATTGTAAAGGGAATGGAATCGGTGCTCTACGAACAGGGGTATTCGCTCATGCTTTCCACCAGTAGGTTTGATCCTGAACGGGAACGTTCCCTGATCGACAGCATGCTCTATCGGGGATGTGACGGACTCGTACTCATCCCAACGATGCCCTACTCCCATGAACCTCCCTACGACAGTTCATATATCAGGGATATAGTCAGTGAGGCTCCGCCGATTGTTCTGGTGGATCGGACCATACCGGATATCACGCTTCCCTGCGTGCTTCAGCTTGACTACAGAAGGACGGCTGAAGCTCTCACACCAGCTGCAGAGTCGGGATGCCGTAATATTGTCTGTATAAGCTTTGATCTGCAGGCAAGCTCTATTCGGGACCGATTGAGGGGATACAGCGATGTCATGAAGTATTACGGCCTTCAGGAGCAGGTGTTTTTTCTCACGTCCCAGGATCCTACATCAGGTGATCTTACCGAATATCTCGATTCCCTAGAAACCATGCCGGATCTGTTCTTTGTCACCACCTCCGGACTTGCAGATAAACTCTCTTTTCTGCTGAAGCAGCGGTGCAGTACAGCTCCCATTATTCGTTTCGGCAGTTCCGCTCCCTGGAGCATGGATACCATGACCGATATTCCACAGCCCCATGAAGCTATGGGAGCAGAAGCCGCCCGGCTGCTGCTGTCATGCATCAATGACGGCTGGCGGTATGAGAAAGTACTTTGCTGAGATTATTAATCCAGCTTTCTGAGGAGCATCACCCTCACCTTATTGTCTTCATTAAGAAACTCAACTGCATCAGTCATCATAGCCACCAGGGACAGTTCATTGCTCTCCTCAGCTTCACCGGTAAGCTGCCAGTAATAATCCTCAAGTTCAGGATTACGTTTTCTGCCGAGGTTCTTCTTTAAATCCCGTATCTCCAATTCATCAAGCTGGAGATCATGGAATATAAAGGTAATCTCAAAGGCCTTATTAATATGTTCTACGTGAACATCCGTCATCTGAACTTCATGGTTGTAGAGGAAGTAGGTCATGATCTCATCGACAATTTTGGTAATTTTTTTTACTTCATGTTTCATCGGTTCTGGTCCCTCCTAAAGGCGTCAATAATCGGCACGAGAAAGGATGCTACAAAGCCTCCTGCAAATCCATTATTGTAGAGGTTCACACCTCCGTGGAGCATCCCTACATTCATAACGATAGAAAGGTGAAAAAAACCGGCGGCCATACCTGCCACAACCCCGTACTGTCCTGCAATAGGCGCAAGGGTCGTACCAAAAAGACCGGCGATAACAACACCAGTGGTTCCTATTTCCCAGACCTTGAACAATGAAGCAATGACTACCCCCGCCAGGACCGGGATAGTATTCCTGGGATGCTTCCCGAATGCGGCAAACCCGACAACCGTCAGTACACCGCCGACCACAGGACCATTGAATGTTCCCCCTAAGAGCAGTACAAAAAGACAGGACAAATAACCCATAACTGCCATATTACAAAAGGTGGAAGGATAGTCCCCGATTATGGTAAAATCGCTGACCAGTCGTCCTGATGATTTATAAATCTGCTTCGTCGCCTCAATAATGCCCTGTTCCGCAGTTCGGGACAGCAGTAGTCCAATGAACAGGAGCATAGTAAAGAACAGCATCAGGGAGACGAAAATCTCCAGATGATACTCCGAACTGAGGATAGAGGCGGGGGTGACGGCAAAGTCAAAACTTCTCAGCAGGGCTGTAAAAAAAGAACCGATGATCCCCCCGGTGAATCCGATATTATAAATATTGTACCCGTCATGAAAACGCAGCATGTGAGAAGCGAGGGGAGGCAGTACAAAACCTGCGGCGATTCCGAAGAGCACGGCTAACGGGATTGACCATACACCGTTAAAGTTCCCATTAAAGGCGATAGCACTGCCAAGGGGCGCCAGGGTTGTCCCGAAGAAGGCAACTAGGGCATAGTTTTTAAAAGGGGCCTTTTGGGTATTGGCAAAGAACTTCACTCCGACAAAAATGGGCCAGATATTGACCAGATTCTTACCGAAGAAACAGAACCCGATAACCGTATACACCGCAGCAATGAAGGGTCCGTTTATATCTATGTCGAGCAGTACGATCAGGGCGCAGCATATCAGCCCCACCAAGCCTGCATTGAGCAGCGTCGCACCAAGACCTCCCACATAGAGATAGTCATGGAGAAGAATACTTGGTGAAGTAGCAATCGGACCAAGACCCATAACAGCCTGTACAGGGCCTTCAACCGCTAACCCCGCAAGTACCAGCAGTGTCGGAAGAAGACCTAAGATGTAAACCTGGTGAATTCTCTTCATAGGGGTTCCTTACATATTAAAAGGTGATCACCTCATACCCTTCCTGGAGATAGGAAGCCATACTTGGATGCCCGGACATATCGTGGCAGAGAGGCAGCCCCTGCTGCTTCACTTCTTCCAAACTTCCCAGCTTATGCGAACAAGCCTGGCAGACACAGTCAACCAGTCCCTTATCGATACATTTCCGGTATAGGTCGTGAAAGGGATGGTCATCCTGGTTGAGGGGACCGACCAGTTTTACGGCACTTCCCTCTATGATCAGCTTCGTATCAAAACCTTTCTCTTCCAAGTCCAGGGCATTGAGCAGTACATGGACAAAACAGAGGGGATCTCCATTGAATGCAAACAGGGCAATCTTCTTCATAATCGACTCCTTTTTCCTAATAACCTCGTCGTAAGTCTACCCCATAGAGCAGCTTCCCGGTAGTACAAAAATGTATTAAATTATCAAAAGCGTCAGCATTACTCTGGACCGCTGCATCCCTGGTATATCCGCCAAGGTGCGGAGACATGATCACGTTATCAAGTTCACCAAAAGGATACTGTGAGGGAGCCCTGCCGTTGTTTCCCGAGGGGTATTGGTACCAGCAGTCTAGGGCTGCCCCCCTTAGAGTCCTCATCTGCAGAGCCTCAAAGAGATCCTGTTCAACAGCTACGCCTGAACGTCCCACGTTTACCAGCACCTGATGGTGCATCTGTGAAAGGCGCTGCTTGTTGAGAATTCCCTGGGTCTCGGGGGTGTCCGGAAGCACTGAGATCACAATCTCTCCGGCCTTAAGGGCTTCATCAATATCAAAGACAGTACGGTCAAAGGGTGGACTTAAGGGCTTATCTCTCCTGCGATATCCAGTAACCGTTACCCCGAAGGGTTTCAGCATCTCGGCAATATAGCGGCCGATTGATCCCGCCCCAAGGATTACGCATGTCTTCCCGTTCAGGGACTCCCAGGTATCCTTTAGTCCGTTATTCACCCAGAATCCGTGCCATATACCACGCTGCAGATCCCTGTGATAGGGAATAATGTTTCCGTACCATGCAAGGACCAGAGCAATCGTCCGTTCAGCAACACTTCGTGCATTGCCATGTACATTTCCGACCAGTACTGACCGTTGGGACAGCTCTTCCAGCGGGAGCGAGTCCACCCCGGTCATAGGGACAATGACCGCCCGGAGTTTCTCTGCCCGCTGAAACGCTTCGGAAGAAAACCCTACACCCATAAATACCTCAGATTCAGGTATATCCTGCTCATCTGCTGTAAACTGCAGAGCGGGGCATGCCTCCCGGGCTCTTTCTATCTGGGCCCGCCAGCGACTGTTTATGTGGGTTTTAATAAATACCTTCATGACTCACGGAGTATACCCGAAACCCCTACCAAACCGCAACCATTCCGTCGGTTCTGGGTTCAGTCCCTCCGCAGAGCACTCCAGTCTCAGGATCCCTCCATATAATCTGCCCCCTCCCGAAGGCACCCGCATCAGGCTCAACCTGTATCTGGTGTCCCCGCTGTATCAGCTGCTGCTGGATTTCAGCAGGTACGGAGGGCTCAAGGAGAATTTTTCTTCCTTCAACCCACTGCCAGCGTGGAGCATCCAGAGCAGATTGGGGATTCAGGTTCCCATCCAGCATACCACTGATCACCTGCAGATGCCCCTGGGGTTGCATGAACCCTCCCATGACACCAAAGGGGCCAATGGGTTCACGGTTTTTCGTAAGAAAACCAGGGATAATGGTATGAAAGGTCTTCTTTCCAGGTTCCAGACAATTCACATGGGCAGGGTCAAGGGAGAAGGTATGTCCTCTGTTCTGCAGTGAAATACCCGTGGATGGAATGACAATGCCCGACCCGAATCCCATATAGTTGCTCTGGATATAGGAGACCATAGTTCCCCATCGGTCTGCAGTGGCGAGATATACCGTCCCGCCAGCCTGGGGATTGCCCGTCTTTGGATCTGCAGCCCGGCTGGTGATGCCGGCTCTTCGCTGTTCTGCATAAGCCCCACTCAGCAGGGCATCCACAGAGATATCCATGAGATCGGGCTGGGTAATGTACTCCAGGCCGTCGGCAAAGGCGAGCTTCATTGCCTCAATCTGCAGATGGTATCGCTCAAGCTCGCTGCATGCATCAAGATCATATACCTTAAGGATATTTAATGCCATCAGGGCAATAATTCCCTGGGTATTCGGCGGCAGCTCCCACACCTCATAGCCCCGATAGGTAACTGACACCGGTTCCACCCATTCCGGCTTGAAATTCTGAAGGTCCTCTCCCCTCAGCAGGCCGCCTGAAGCCCTGGATGCCTCATCAATCTGCTGGGCAAGGGACCCCTGATAAAAACTGCGAGCATCACTTTCCCCTATAGATTCAATACTCGCCGCATGGTCCGGTGAAGACCAGGTCTCCCCCGCCCTTGGAGCCCTTCCTGCCGGGGCAAACACCTTGCACCATTGGCGGTACTGCTCTTCAGGCAGTTCCGCTTGATACCGTCGGGCTGCCTTAGCCCAGTACCGGGCTGTAACCGGAGCAACAGGAAACCCCTCCCGGGCATAGTCAGCAGCAGGTTGCAGCACCTCCGCCAAGGAGAACCTTCCGAACCTCCGGGAGAGCTCAGCCCATGCTCCGGGAGCACCGGGAACGGTTACCGGCAGCCATCCGAAGATCGGCATCTGCTCATACCCAAAGCTGCGGATGGTATCGATCGATGCTGCAGCTGGAGACCTGCCGCTGCAGTTCAGTCCGTAGGGAACACCCTGGTGCCAGACAATTGCAAAGGCATCTGAACCTATCCCGTTACTGGTAGGCTCAGTCACCGTGAGACAGGCTGCTGCAGCAACAGCTGCATCAACCGCATTTCCTCCCCTGCGCAATATGTCCAGACCTGCCTGAGCTGCCTGGGGCTGGGAAGTGGCTACCATCCCCTTCGTCCCGAATACCACCTGACGCTGTGACGGATAAGGATAATTGTCCGTGTCAAACTGCATGGGCCGCCTCCTGGAAGATACTGTAATAGAGAAGAAACAAACTGTCCAGAAAGATAACTTGCAAACCACTTGCAAAAAAGATTGCAAATGATTTGCATTATGATTATCATGTAGTTATCAAAAAAATTCTTGAGGTGTACCAATGAAACGTATTATATTCATATGTATCTTGCTGTCCACAATAGCACTCTTCCCCGCAGCTACCCGCGGAGCCCATGAAACAGAACAGCTACCCCTCCGGGTGGTGACAACCATATTCCCCCTCTATGATACAGCCAGGCAGATAGCTGGAGATTTCGCTGATGTCTCACTGCTGCTGCCGCCGGGAATAGAGGCCCACTCCTTCGAACCGACCCCCATGGACATACTGGGCATTAACCGTGCGGATCTCTTCATCTATGCAGGAGAGGCGATGGAACCCTGGGCAGAGCGTGTAATCGGCAGTCTCTCCGATGATGTGGCGATCCTTGATGCCTCCCAATTTGTTTCCCTGCTTGAACTTGAGGATCACGATCATCACGGTCATGGCCACCACGATCATGACCACGGCCATGATATTGATCCGCACTTCTGGACTGATCCAATTCAGTTAACAGCAGTTCTCCATGCAATTACCGAACAGTTCATCAAGCTCGACAGCACCCATGCCC
>SKJE01000029.1 GCA_007116075.1 Spirochaetia bacterium | reverse complement strand
CAAGGTGACCAAGAAAGTAAATGTGATGTGCAAACAATTAGGCATCAGGTTGGAATCGATCGACGAGACCATCCAATCCGAGAGGTCTTCAGCACCCTAATGATGAAACGTTACAGATTAATAGTTCTCTTTTTTACCCTCTCGACCCTGCACCACCAGAAGCTGAAGAGAGAAGAACGTTCCGCCTGGCCTCCCCCGGGAAAGCTGGTTGAAGTCTTCGGGGACCGGATGCACATCTATGCAAAGGGATCCGGGAATCCGCCACTGCTGTTCAGCTGTGGAAACGGTATGTTCAGTTACGGAAATTTCTATCCCATCTTTACCCCGCTCTCAGATAACAACCGGATCATCCTCTACGATCGGTGCGGATACGGATGGAGTGAATCTACCCGGCGCCCAAGAAGTGTCAAACAGCTTAATCTCGACCTCCATGAACTGCTGAAACAATCTGGAGAACAGGGACCCTTTGTGCTGGTCGGCCACTCCCTGGGAGCTACGGAGCTGCTGCAGTTTGCCCAGCGTTATCCTGAGCTGACTGCTGGATTGGTTATGCTCGACGGAGGCTCCCCGCAGTTCTACCGTGACAGCAAGGGTGTTTTCCTTCGAAGCATCCCCGCCTATGCAGTTACTGCTTTCCTCCGCTCCACAGGGATCCTGCGGATGCTCCTTCGGCTCAGACCCGCCGATCCGGATATTCCCAGCGAGGTAGACCAGGTTTCAACTATGATGATTGCCAACCGCGCATCCAGTCTCAACAGCTTAGAGCAGGTCCGCTCGTTAGCACATATTGAACCCCTCCAGCAGGACCTGGGAGATATTCCCATGCTTGTGATGACCGCACAGCGCACCGGAAACCTTGGAGAAGCCTTCCGGGACTCCCAGCAGCAGCTTCTGCAACTCTCCACACAGAGCCGCCAGGTGGTTTTGAAGGAAGTAAATCACTTCTTTCCCATGATATATCCCGACCTGGTTGTTGAAGAGATTCGACGGTTTCTGGACGAAGATATGGTATCGAGATAATATTGCTTAATCGAATGCATAAAAATTGCATAAACTTTTACATTTTTGTATACTGTTACTCCAATTAAAATTCAGGAAGGGGTTTCATGGAACATATAGTAAAACCGATTATGGAAAAAGTGACAGAAAAAAATCCGGGGGAACAGGAATTTCACCAGGCAGTGCACGAGGTGCTGCTCTCCCTCGATAAAGTACTCGATTCGTATCCGAATCTGCTCTACCACAACATACTGGGACGAATCGTAGAACCCGAACGAGTCATCATGTTCCGTATCCCCTGGACTGACGACCAGGGCAACCTGCAGGTGAACCGCGGGTTCCGGGTGGAAATGAACAGCAGTCTCGGTCCCTACAAGGGAGGCCTGCGGTTCCATCCGTCGGTGAACCTGAGCATCATGAAATTCCTTGCCTTCGAACAGGTATTCAAGAACTCCCTGACGGGATTGAACCTCGGCGGAGGAAAGGGCGGCTGTGACTTTGACCCCAAGGGAAAGAGTGACCTTGAGGTGATGCGGTTCTGCCAAAGCTTTATGACCGAGCTCTACCGGCATATCGGGGAAAACACCGATATTCCCGCCGGTGATATCGGTGTCGGAGCCCGGGAAATTGGATTTCTCTTTGGCCAGTACAAGCGGATCCAGAATCAGTTCACCGGCGTACTTACCGGCAAGGGCTCTGAATGGGGCGGTTCCTTCCTGCGGCCCGAGGCGACTGGCTTCGGACTGGTCTACTTCTCGGCAAATATGCTGGAAACTAGGAGAGAAACCTTTGAGGACAAGCGCTGCCTGGTCTCCGGTTCCGGCAACGTCGCCCAGTTCACCGCAGAAAAACTCCTTGAGCTGGGTGCCAAGGTAATCAGCTTTTCCGACTCCTCAGGCTGTATTATAGACAACGACGGCATCGACCATGAAAAACTCTCCTTCGTGAAGGAGCTGAAAAATGTTCATCGGGGGAGGATTGCTGAATACCAGGAACGTTACCCCCATGCGGAGTACCACCGGACAAACCCGAGGGACGCCTCAAACCCGATATGGTCCCAGAAGGCGGACTGCGCCTTCCCCTGCGCGACCCAGAATGAGATCAACCCCAAGGATGCACAGCACCTTGTTGAAAACAACGTAACCCTTGTGGCGGAGGGGGCAAACATGCCTACCTGCGAGGAGGGAGTTCAGCTGTTCATTGAACGCAATATCCTCTTCGGCCCTGCAAAGGCAGCCAATGCCGGCGGAGTCGCCGTTTCCGGGCTTGAAATGGCCCAGAACGGCTCCAGAATCCGATGGACCCGTAACCAGGTGGATGATGAACTCCACAGGATTATGAAGAAGATTCACTCAACCTGCCTTGAGTACTCAAAACTCTATAGTGACGAGGGCAACTATGTGGACGGCGCCAATATCGCCGGATTTATGCGTGCAGCCAATGCCATGCTGGACCAGGGTTATGTGTAACAGCATCAGGCTTTGAACTGATCTGACCGAATGCCCAGGCGCTTCATCCTGCTTTGCAGGGTGGAGGGCTTGAGATCCAGTATCCGGGCAGCACCGTCTTCCCCGTAGAGTTTCCCCCCGGTCTGCTCCAGGGTCCGTTCAATATGAATTTTCACCACCTCATCGAGCCCTTTCCCATTGAAGGAGTTCTCCTGACACAGTTCTGTCTGTGTGTCGACCCTCTTCCTGGCGGGATGCTGCAGGTGCCTGGGCTGGATGAGTCCGCCCCGGCACAGCAGGACCGCCCGTTCCAGCACATTACGCAGTTCCCGGACGTTCCCCGGCCAGGACCTTCCCTGGAGCACTTCCAGGGCCTGATCACTTATCTGCAGGCTTTCATACCCCGGGCGTTGGCGAAATTCTGACAAAAAGTGCTCCGAGAGCAGCATAATATCCTCAGCACGCTCCCGCAGTGGCGGCAGATAGACGGGAAAGACACTGAGTCGGTAGTAGAGGTCTTCCCGGAATGTCCCCTTCCGGACCAACTCAAGCAGCTCCTTATTGCTTGCGGCAATGACCCGCACATCCGAGCGGATGGTCCGCTCCCCGCCTACCCGTTCAAAGGCACCCTCCTGGAGGACCCGCAGCAGCTTGGGCTGGATCTCCAAGGGGATATCCCCGATCTCATCGAGAAACAGTGTACCCTGATCCGCCAGCTCGAACCGCCCCTTCCGCAATCCATGGGCCCCGGTAAATGCTCCCCGCTCATGGCCGAAGAGTTCGCTTTCCGCCAGGGATGGATTAAGGGTCGAGCAATTCACCGCCGTGAAGGGACCCGCCGCCCGGGGAGAGAGCTGGTGCACCGCCCGGGCAACAAGTTCCTTACCGGTGCCGGTCTCTCCATGAATCAGTACCGGTGTTTTAGCTGCCGCCACAAGCCTGATGTCATCCAGTATCGGTATCCAGACCCGGGAATCACCCACCAGCTGCTTCAGTGCACCCGAGCGGTTATCCATAAGGTAATTGCGCTCCCTCGCCAGGTCGATATTCTGCGAATAAAGCTGGTGTGATGCCGAGCTCTGGACAAGGTTTACCGAGATCAGCTTGGAGAGGGTCTCGATGAAGCGTACAATCTTTGGGGTATAGACATTGCACATCCGATGGTCCAGGGTGAGCATCCCGATCAGGTCATCCTCCATGTAGAGGGGACTGACCAGGCAGGAGTGATTGCTGGGCAGGTCGATCACATCATGATAGGTATCAAGATGCTCTTCATTCTCCGAGAAAAGATAGGTCCGCCGCTTTTCCACAATCCTGGCAAGATCAGCGCGCTTTTTCAGCGAAATGCTGTACCCCTCCAGGGACCGGTTCGCCAAAGGCCCCCGGGTCTTGCTTACCCGCAGGTCCTCCTGTCCGTCGTAGATGAGCACCACGGCCAGTTCATACTGCACCAGGTCCTCCAGGGCCTCAAGGATCATGTCGAGGGTCTGTTCAGGCTTGAGCAGCTGCATCCGGGTCAGTTCCATGGTTCTCCTCCACCGCTATATCGGTATTACCGAAATACAATTGATATAATAACCGATTATTCGGTGTCATGGAACCATGATATCTTGATATTTCGGTGATACACACGTATTTATATGTGTTTTCTCTTTTTTTCTGAGTTGGCACGAATACTGCTTATAAATGGTATTAACATGATGATATAAGGAGTAGAAACCATGGAAGACAGACAATTTAACATGCCTCTGCTGGGAGACGAGTTCCCGGAACTGAGCGTAGAGACCACCCACGGGCCAATGAACCTGCCCGGAGACCTGAAGGGCTCATGGTTCGTATTATTCAGCCATCCAGCCGACTTCACCCCGGTGTGTACCACCGAGTTTGTCGGGTTCCAGAAACGGATCAAGGAATTTGACGAGATGGGAGTTACTCTGCTGGGCATGTCCGTCGACCAGATCTTCAGCCACATAAAGTGGGTTGAATGGATCAAGGACAACCTGGATGTGGAGATCACCTTCCCCATCGTTGCCGCAAATGATGCAATTGCCCTGAAGCTCGGCATGCTTCATCCCGGCAAGGGCACCAACACCGTCCGGGCGGTATTTGTAGTGGATCCAAACAGCAAGGTGCGCCTTGTCCTCTACTATCCCCAGGAGATCGGCAGAAATATGGACGAAATTGTCCGGGCAGTTCGGGCCATGATCGTCTCCGATACCAACGGTGTGGCAGTTCCTGCCAACTGGCCGGAAAACGACCTGATCGGCGACCGGGTCATCATTCCACCGCCGAAGAATATGAAGGACGCAGCAACCAGGCTGGAGCAGTACGACGGATATGACTGGTGGTTCTGTCATAAACCCTTGTCCTGATGCACATATATCAGGGAACAGGAACATATACCTTGTGATGGGGGATATAAGCGTTCGGCGCTTCACCGCAGGCTCTGGAGCCTGCGGTGTTTTTTATCTGCGTCCAGGACAATGGAGAAACATCCCCCAGCTCTATGAATAATTCATTTTTTTCGGCATACTCTTTTTTCTATGAACCCGTACCTTGGACAGACCTTCGCACTGATGACAGCCCTCTGCTTTGCCCAGAACTCCCTGATCTACTCCCATGTGGGAAAGCAGATCGGATCCAGTACCGTTGCCCACATCAGGCTGTGGCTCGCCCTGCCGATGCTTCTGCTGCTGCACAGCCTCATGCGCTCGACCCCCTTTCCCCTCGGACTGGATCCCGGGGTGTACATATCCCTGCTTCTCTCGGGATTCATCGGGTTTTTTATTGCCGATTTGTTTCTCTTTAAGGGGTTTGTGGAGTTCGGCCCCCGGGAGACCCTGGTGGTGCTCACCACCTCCCCCATATTCAGTGCCCTTCTTTCCTACTTCATATTCTCCGAAGGCCTCTCTCCGGCACAGATCTTCGGAATCCTGCTTACCGTAGGCGGGGTCATCTGGGTGATCAGTGAAGAGCATCGCCGGGACACCAGGCCCCGGGGACACCTCACCAAGGGTGCCGTCGCGGCCTTTGCGGGCACCATCACCCAGTCTGCGGCCATGGTCCTGGCAAAGGGGGGCATGGCCGCAGAGATCCATCCTGTCTCGGGAAATCTCCTCCGGCTTATCGGCGGATTTGTAGGACTGGTGCTTTTCGCACTCATCCGGCGCAGGTTTATCACTGACTTCCAGCGCTCAGCCCATGTGAAGATTTTGCTGCTGCTCGCCTTTGCAGCCGCTGCCGGCCCGGTGATGGGCATCATCTTCACCCTGGCCGCCATGAACCTGGCACCCCTGGGCATTGTCTCCGCCCTCTCCCAGGTAAGCCCTATTTTCCTGCTGCCCTTTGAACGGTTTATCCTGAAGAAACGTCTGGGACCCGGGGCATTCATGGGAACCCTCCTGGCTATTGCAGGTTCGGTTATGCTCTTTCTGGTGTAATCTTGCACAATCGCCGGTTTCACGTTATGGTTCTCTATGGATCGGCTGCTGAAAATTGTACGATTTATCTCCCTCTGGTTCGTCCTCTTCGGGGCGTGGATGCTCTATACCCTCGATCTTCACTGGGAGTCCCTCGTCCTCGGGCTGGGGCTCTCTGCACTCACGGTGCTTTTCTCCTACCATATATTCTTCGACCAGCAGGGAGTGGTGGAAAGCAAGTTTCTCTACCGGTGGGATTTGATGCTGCTCTATTTGCTGTTCCTAATTCTCCAGAGCTACATCTCCAGCGCTGTGCTGATCCGGCAGATGCTCACCGGAAACTATCACTCAGGGGTCGTACGGATTAAGACCCGTCTCCAGTCCCGCATAGGGAGAACCATGCTGGCCAATACGATATCCCTGGTTCCAGGAACACTCTCCCTCTGGATGGAGGACAACTATATCTACGTGCACTGGTTCGACCAGAAGACCCGCCACCGCCTCAAGGCGGGCAGGATAATCAAGGAGCCCATGGAGGGCATCCTGATGAAGATTTTCGGATAGGAGCAGACCATGACGGCTGTACTCTCAGTACTAATTATCCTCTTCATCATGAGTCTCTACCGGCTGGTTTTCGGCCCGAGCTTCCAGGATCGGCTGCTGGGACTCTCCATGGCATCAACACTGCTGGTGCTGATGCTCTGCGTGTCGGCGGTGCTCTTTGACCGGAGCTTCTTTCTCGACATCGCCATGATCTATGCGCTGCTCTCCTTCGGGGAGATCACCGCCTTTGTAAAGGTCCACCATTGGCGCACCAGGAGGGATCTATGATACTCACCGTCCTCTCCTGGATCTTCACGGTCTCCGGTCTGGCGATCATGTTCTTCGGCGCCCTGGGTACGATTATCCTTCCCGACCTCTTCCAGCGATTCCATGCAGCAACCAAGTGCGGTGTATCCGGGGCATTCTCCCTGATCATCGGGCTGTCCCTCTACACAGCCAGAGGTGAGTTTGCCCTGAAGTTCCTGGTCATTGTATTATTCCTGATTATCACATCCCCCCTGGTTGCCCATATGCTGGCAGTGTCGAGCATCCAGGGAAATAACGAAGAACCCGAGGAGGAATCGTAATGCTCCAGACAATTATGGCAGCCCTGCTGCTGGCGGCTGCCTGCGGCGTTGTGCTTTCAGGCAGCCTGATCCGGAGTCTCATCTGGCTGAGCACCTTCAGCCTACTGCTCACCTTTCACTATGTGCTGCTCCAGGCACCGGATGTCGCCATAACCGAAGCTGCCCTGGGCACAGGGCTTTCAACCCTCATCTTTCTTACCGCAATACGGAAGACAAGGAGGCAGAACCATGGTTAACCTGCTGGATTACTTTCAGCCATCATCAATCCTGCCCCTGGAGGACTCATCCTATCCGGAACTTATGGAAACAATGGTGGACCACTGTCTTTCAGGGCATGAAAGCTCGGTAAGACAGCATGCCCTTCAGGAGATCCGGAGTAAAAGCAGGACCCGCTCCCCCCAGGACATCAACCTGGGCAGGGGGTTTGCCCTGATCCACGCTAAGACTGATCAGGTTGACCAGATCCACACCGCTGTGGGAATTCTGCCGAAACCCAAGAAGCTGCTCAAGGGAGAGCGGATCCAGAACATCCTGTGCATCATCCTGCCCTCATCGGAGAGCAGGACCTATCTCTCCCTGCTGGCTAGACTCGGACGAATGCTGAGGCACAAGGAAGCATCAATGGCATTCGCTTCGGCGGGCAAGCTCTTTAGCTCCGGCAGGGGTGACGAGGCAAAGCAGGCGGTTATGGAACTGCTCAAGCAGTTTGAACAGGGGTAGCCCCATGAAGCTGATGGTAATCATACTCAAGCATGAACAGCTGCTGGATCAGGTCACATCCATACTGCTTGAGGCGGGTCTCTATGACGCCTCGGTCCTGGACGGTGAGAATATTGAGACCCTTGCAGATGCCTCCATGCCCCTGCTCTCCTCCTTCAAGAGCCTCTTTGGAGATGAATTCTCCTACAACCGGACCATTATCTGTCCCGTTCGATACACCGAGGCAATCAGGGATGTGCTGGATATATTCAACCAGGAGGGCATTGATTTCACCGATCCCGAGACCGGTGTGTTCTTCACCCTGCCCTGTTCAATCTTTACCGGAGACAACGTGGAGGAGCTCCTATGACCCTCAGAGAGTCCCAGATCATCCGCACCGCCCTCACAAAAATTTTTCCCTTTGCCCTGTTGTACAGTATGTATGTGTTCTCCTACGGCGGGGCATTTCCCGGGGGCGGATTCCAGGCCGGGGTGATCATCGGGAGTCTTGTGGTAATTGTCGAGATGGTGCTGGAGCGGAAACTCTATTCAGATGCAGCATTCCAGAGAATTGAGCTCTTCGGGGTGCTCCTGCTGGTGATACTGCTCCTGCTCGGCCTTGTTCGATCGGGACAGCCCTTCACGGGCCTCTACATCCACAAGGGAGAAAGCCTGCCTTTGGCGAACATCATGATCTGGCTGCTCAGCGCAGGAATATTTCTGGAGGTAGCCGGTTCCATGGTCCTCATATTCAGGAGTTTTCTTTTCTGGGAATCCGAGGACGAACTCTATATCATTAATCCGGGATCTTCCCTTCTCTCTGATAAACCCCCAAAGGCCTCCTCAGGCGGGGAGCAACGGAAGATCAGGATTATCACCGGGATCCTCATTGCCGCAGCATTCATCTACCTGCTGATCACCCCTCCGGCACTCAGCGGGGTGTCCCAGTCCCTGGTTGAGGAAGTCCACTCAACCGCCGAGGCATTCGGCATCAGGAACATGGTCACGGTGGTATATCTCGGTCCCAGGGTGATGGACACCTTTCTGGAGGTCATGGTGGTGGTCCTGACCGTATTTGGAGTAAAGGCAGTACGGGGGCGTGTATGATCTACCTGATGATCATCGGGATTGGTCTCTTCGGGCTGATTACTGCAGACAATATGAT
>SKJE01000172.1 GCA_007116075.1 Spirochaetia bacterium | reverse complement strand
GCCTGCATTGAAGTGGGCCAGGGAAAAAACACCTATGGGACGGGATGCTTTCTCCTGGTGAATACCGGTACGAGGCTTCCGGTGAGTGCCCAGGGACTGTTGACAACTCCCGCATACCAGATTGCCGGCTCCGCTCCGGTCTATGCACTGGAGGGTTCCATTGCGGTGGCGGGATCCCTGGTCCAGTGGTTCAGGGATAATATCGGACTGATCACCAAGGCTCCGGAGATAAACGACCTTGCCTCCCAGGTTGAGGACAACGGAGGAGTATATTTCGTACCGGCCTTCTCAGGCCTCTATGCGCCATATTGGGACTCCTCAGCCCGGGGTATGATCGCGGGAATCACCGCATATGTCCGTTCAGGTCATCTTGCCCGGGCAGTACTGGAGGCCACCGCCTACCAGACGAAGGATATCGTTGATGCCATGGAGAAGGACTCCGGTGTGCCTATACGAGAGCTCCGGGCAGACGGAGGAATGAGCCAAAGTGAAATCCTGATGCAGTACCAGGCTGATATTCTCCAGGTACCGGTAGTACGGCCGGTGGTGAATGAGACCACTGCCCTGGGAGCGGCCTATGCGGCAGGACTGACCCAAGGTTTCTGGAATGGTCTTGAGGACATGGTTTTACATTGGCAGGAGGACCGCCGATGGATGCCGGCTATGGATCCTGCGATTCGGGATCGGGAAATGAGGCGCTGGCATCGGGCTGTAGAGCGATCCAAGTCCTGGGAAACAGAGGATGATCTATGATGGACGGCCTTGAGTCGGTGGTATTCACCGGTATACCTATAGCTTATCTCCTGCATATAATTATCTCACTGGTGCTTACCATCCAGATCCTTCTGGACAACAAGCTTCCCCAGTCATCCATTGCCTGGATCCTGGCTCTGTATCTCTTTCCCTATATTGGGCCGGCCTTCTACCTGATCAGCGGGGTAAACTGGAAGCGTAAGAGAATCGTGCAGCAGCGGCCGGAGGAGCTCTTCGGCACCTACTTGAAACCGGCACTGGACCATCAGCAGCAGTATATCGCCCGGGAATACGACCGGCTGGACAACGATGTGGTGAAGACCCTTCACATGAACCTCTTCAGCAGCAATGCCCTGATCACCATCCATAATGAGGTGCGGGTCTATCATGCGGGGGAGCCGCTGTTTGAACATCTTTTTGAGGACTTGAGAAGGGCAGAGCGTACGATTCATCTTGAGTACTTTATCTACCGGGATGATACCCTGGGGGAGGAGCTCTATGAAATTCTTGCAGAACGTTGTGCCGCAGGGGTGGAAATAAAACTGCTGGTGGATGGGTTCGGCTCTATGTTCACCCTCTCTCCCCGGGGGAAATGGAAGCTTCAGAAGGCGGGAGTGCAGCTCCGCAGCTTTCTCAATCCGAAAAACATTATTGGCGCATGGATGATCAATTACAGCAATCACAGGAAGATCGTTGTCATTGACGGCAAGATTGCCTACACCGGGGGGATGAATGTCGGAAGGGAGTACCTTGACGGAGGAGACCGATTCCCCCGATGGAGAGATACCCATCTCCGTCTGGAGGGGGAATCGGTCGGACTGCTGCAGTCGGTATTTCTGGCGGACTGGATGAACAGCGGAGGAAAGCTTGATTCCTTGGAACACTACTTTTCAATGGAAGCATGGGACCCGGATGATACCGGAGAAGGTCCGAATCTGCCTGCCCAGATAATCTGCAGCGGACCTGATTCAACCTGGTATGCAATACAGCACCTCTATTTCAACTTGATTGCAAATGCCGATGAGAAGGTGTATATCCAGAGTCCCTATTTCGTGCCTGATGACGGTATCAAGACAGCCCTGGAAACAGCCGCCCTCAGTGGTATCGATGTACGGCTGATGGTCACCGGCATGCCTGACAAACGCATCCCCTTCTGGGCAGCCCATACCTATTTTCATAATCTGCTAGAGGCGGGGGTGAAGATCTATATGTATACAGGGGGATTCCTGCACAGCAAGATGATTGTCGTTGATGATATGATTGTCACCACCGGCAGCTGCAATATGGATGTGCGCAGCTTCTTCCTCGACTACGAACTGAACATGGTTTTCTTTGATGAAGGGATGGGCAGGGAGTTCTCCCGGGAATTTGAACAGGATATGGAACAGTGTACTGAGCTGACTGCAGATGAATTTGAAAAAACCGGTATCCTCAAAAACCTCAGAAATTCCGTGTGCAGGGTTTTTTCGCTACTCTTGTGATTCTTGGCGGTTCAACCTATAATGCCCGAAAGAGGAAAAGGAGCCTCAATGCATGCAGTGGTTTAACAGCATCTGGTACATACGGGATATCCTCATACCTATTATCGATATCTCGGTGCTGACCATCCTGATCTACAATCTTTATATCCGCATAGCCCAGACCAGAGCGGTGGAGATGGTGCGGTACTTCATGGTTATCGGTATCATCTACGGTGCTGCCTATCTGTTCAACCTTACCGCATTTCTGTGGATGTTCCGGCATGCCCTCCCATTAATGGTTGTCTTTCTCGGCATCATCTACCAGCCGGAGCTCAGGAGAGCCTTCAGCGGCCTCGGGTCGCGGGCCAGCAGCTTTTTCCGGTTATCCAACAAGACTACTGTTGACCAGATAGAGACGGTGCTCAATGCTATGCAGGTCCTGGCCTCAAAGGGGCGGGGAGCTCTGGTGGTCTTTCCCCGGCGTATTCCAGTTCGGGGAATCATTGATTCCGGTACCAGGATCCAGGGTGAGATCACCGGCTCCCTTCTGCTCACGATCTTTGATCACGATACACCCCTCCATGACGGGGCGGTGATCGTCCAAGCGGGAAAAATTCATTCAGCGGGGTGTTTCCTGCCTATAAGCGAACAGTCGGATATCAGGAAGAGCTTCGGCTCCCGTCACCGGGCGGCCCTGGGGATGGCCGAAGAGACCGATGCAGTAATTCTCATTGTGAGTGAGGAAACCGGAAGCCTGTCCCTGGCCTATAATGCCAACCTCTACTACGATCTCTCCCCGGAGGTCATCAGGAAGAGCCTGATAGCCCTGCTGAACTACCAGGAGATCCTGCCGGAGGATGTCGAGGAGGTCACCGATGAAGCTGAATAACCTCATCCAGCCCCTTGTTAACAACTGGCAGGCAAAGGTGCTCTCCCTTGCTGCCGCCCTCTTGATCTTCCTCATCGCCCAGACCTCGGGACTTTCCCAGCGGGAACTAAACCGGGAGATCATAGTGGCCCTTCCTGAAGGACTGGCTGTCCAGCAGCCCCTTAACCTGGAAGCCGAAGTCACAATCAAGGGGCCGGGAGAACAGATCTTCACAATCCCAGAGGACCAGATTATTCTTGAGGTTGATCTCAGAGGCGTTTCTGGGCCGGGATCCTATACAGCCCCGGTACGGCTGAAGGATGTATATATATTCCACCTGATTGATCCCCTGGAAATCACCTATATGCCCAGGAGGATTACGGTGGAACTGGTAGACAAAGAAAGGAGTAATCCTTGATACTCGGTATCGGCATAGACATAGTGGAAGTCCAGCGGCTCAGAAAGGAGCGTGTAACCGAGGGGTTCCTGGAGAGAATTCTCCATCCCGATGAGTTTCACTATATCCTCACCTCCCGGGAGGACCCCGCATCCTCTGCTGCCGCACGGTTTGCGGCAAAGGAGGCCTTCGGGAAGGCCCTGGGTACGGGAATCAGGGGATTCAGTCTTAAGGACGTCAAAGTGTCCCATGACCGGGAGGGTAAGCCTCTGCTGGTACTGGAGGGGCGAGCCAGGGATCTCTTTGAACAGCGGGGAGGAGTCCATATGCATCTCTCCCTCTCCCATGAGCACCACTATGCCTGTGCGGTAGTGGTGATTGAGGGAGCTTCATGAGTGAGCGGAAGATTTGTCTGACCATTGCCTTTGACGGCACTGACTTCCAGGGCTGGCAGGTGCAGGCATCCGGAAGGACCGTTCAGGGAGTTCTGGAGGATGCCCTGGAGAGCATGCACCGGCACCCGGTGCGCCTTACCGGGGCAGGGAGGACCGATGCGGGGGTGCATGCCAGGGCTATGAGTGCCCACTTCACCACCGATATCTTCTCCATTCCGGCTGAACGGTTCATCCCGGCGCTCAACAGCTTTCTGCCCCGGGATGTCCGGGTGACCCGTGCAGAGGAAGTGTCTGAAGACTTCCATGCAAGATACGATGCCGTCGCCCGGGAGTACCGGTATTTCCTGTCATCCGGAACCATGGGACCGCTGCAGCGGCGGGGAGTGTTTCGGCTCGGACGGACCGTGGATATTGACCGGCTTAACCGGTATGCTGCTACGGTGGTGGGTATCCACGATTTCACTACATTCTCCGCAGCTGGTGATAAAAGTGATTCAAAGGTGCGCAGGATTGACGGGGCAAGCTGGTATCCCCAGAACAGCACCGTTGTCTTTGTTGTCAAGGGAAATGCATTTCTCTGGAGGATGGTGCGGTCCCTGGTGGGAACCATGGTGGATCTGGACCAGGCGGGAGCTGATCCCTCTGTCATGGCTGACCTGCTGGCCTCCCGGGACAGAAGCCGCTCAGGTATGACCATCGAATCCTGCGGACTTTATTTGTGGAGGGTATACTATGCATGATCGGCAGCTGTGGGATCTGCTCTATGACGTGGAGGAGCTGCTGACCCAACAAGAGATATCCCGGGAACCCTGGCGTGTGCAGCCCCGCATGACCCGGGAGCAGCAGCTTGAGCAGCTTGCCCGGGAAATCGCATCCTGCCGACGCTGCAGCCTCTCAGAGGGCAGGCACTGCAGCGTACCCGGCCAGGGCCCTGTTGATCCCGAGGTGATGGTGGTCGGGGAGGCCCCGGGTTCCCAGGAGGACCAACAGGGACTTCCCTTTGTCGGAGCCGCGGGCCAGTACCTCGATAAATGGCTTGCGGCCATACAGCTGGACCGGAGAAGCAACGTGTTTATCGGGAATATCATCAAGTGCCGGCCGCCGAACAACAGGGATCCTCTGCCTGCAGAGCAGGATGCGTGTCTTCCCTACCTGAAGGCCCAGACAGCACTGCTCAAGCCGAAGAGCATCCTCTGTGTCGGACGCATCGCAGCCCAGATCATGCTGGGCAGCAGTGACGGGATCGGACGGCTGCGGGGAACAATACATGACTACTCCGGTATTCCCCTGGTTGCCACCTATCATCCCAGCGGGGTGCTGCGCAATCCTGAGTACCGTCGTCCCGTGTGGGATGACCTGCGTCTGCTGAGAACACTGCTGGATAGACAGACCCATGCATGACCATGAATTTGTCGATGTAGTATGTGCAATTCCGCTCTCCCGTTCCCTGACCTATCGGATGACTGAGAAGACCCGCTGTACCGTTGGACAGCGGGTTACGGTACCCCTCTCCTCCAGGAAACTTACCGGGTATGTAATTGCCACCCATAGTGATGCTCCAAAGGGGAATTTCACCATCAAGGAGATCCACCGGGTTATTGATACTGAACCGATCTTCACCCAGAGTGAGATCGATCTTGCCCGCTGGATGTCCTCCTTCTATGCTTGTTCTCTGGGAGAGGCGCTTTCGGTGATGCTTCCCGGAGGAAAGCGGGATGCAGCCGCTGCCGCCCTGGACCCGGATGATCTTGTCTCACCGGTAGCCCGAGATCTTTCAGTGGCCCAGCAGGAGGCGATCCAGTCAATAACCTCCCGGGAGCACCGGATGTATTATCTCTTCGGGGTGACCGGTTCCGGTAAGACGGAAGTATTTCTCCAGGCTGCCCGGGAGGAGATCCTCAAAGGAGGGCAGGTGATCTACTTAGTCCCAGAGATATCACTGACGCACCAGCTTTCCCGGGAGGTGAGCCGCAGATTTCCCGAAGGAGTGGCAATTCTCCACTCCGCCATGACCGGTTCCCAGCGGCTTCGGGAATGGAACCGGATCAGGAAGGGGGAGGTTTCCCTGGTAATCGGTGCACGTAGCGCAGTCTTCGCTCCGGTAGCCAGGGCTTCGCTCATTATTATCGATGAGGAGCATGAAAATTCCTACAAGTCCGGTTCACACCCCCGGTACCATGCCCGGCAGGTAGCCCTGCGCAGGGTCCAGGATGCCTCCGGGGTGCTGGTGATGGGCAGTGCAACCCCCTCCCTTGAGGCATGGAAACTTATGGAGGATCGGGTGATGCAGCGGCTGGTGCTGCCAAAACGGATCTCCGGGGGAACTATGCCCTCTATTGAGGTGGTTGATCTCACTGAATACGAGGGACCACTCTCAAAACCGCTCCGTAAGGCTATTTATGAGGTACTCGGCAGGAAAAAGCAGGTGATCCTTTTTCTCAACCGAAGAGGGTTTAGTTACTTCTTTCACTGTAAAAGCTGCGGTTTTGAGATGCAATGCCCCCACTGCTCGGTTTCCATGACCTACCACCGGAGCAGCAATGAACTTCGGTGCCACTACTGCGGCTATTCCCATCTTCCCCACCAGGTATGTCCAACCTGCGGTTCCCTTGATGTGGGCTATTCCGGCTACGGCACTGAGCTGGTGGAATCGGAGGTCGCCCGGGTTTTTCCCCATGCCAGGACCATCAGGATTGATACCGATACGGTGAAGGAAAAACAGCATCTTCAGAAGGCCCTGCGTACCATGCGTGACGGCGAAGCAGATATCCTGCTTGGAACCCAGATGGTTGCCAAGGGGCTGAATTTCCCGGGGGTGGAGCTTGTGGGGATAGTTCTGGCGGACAGTGCCCTCCACCTGCCGGATTTCCGTTCCCAGGAGCGTACCTTTGCCCTCCTTACCCAGGTGGCCGGCCGGTCCGGCCGGTTCAGCAATACCGGGCGGGTTATTATCCAGACCTACCATCCAACCAACAGTGCCATCGCCCATGCGGTGGATCAGGACCTGGAAGCATTCTACAGCCAGGAGCTGAAGGTGCGCAGCGAACTGAACTTTCCCCCCTTTTCCCGGATCTGCAGGATTGTATTCCGCAGCAGAAACCAGAGCCGCTCGGAAGCCGCGGCTGATAAAGCTCTCTCCATGCTGGAACAGCGTGGCATAGCTGCTGCGGGAGTGCAGGTGCTCGGCCCGTCACCTTGTCCCATAGAACGGATTGCCCGGAACTGGAGAAACCAGATCATACTGAGATCGAAGCGGGTCCCCCCACTGCTACGTGCTGCGGTCATGGTTCGGGAACTGGGGAATACCTTCCCCGGCGTCTATATTGAGATTGATCTCGATCCCCTCTCACTGTTGTAGAGTTGACCTCGACTCTTGCTTTTGGGTATCATGGGAGTATGTTAGACGTACTTACTATCGGAGACGAGATGCTCCGCACGAATACCAAGCCAATAAAGACCTTTGGAGGGGAGATCCGACTTCTGGCGGATGCTATGGTTGAGACGATGCATGCCGAGGACGGCATCGGTCTTGCCGGTCCCCAGGTCGGGGTGCTGAAACGAATATTTGTAACCCATGTCAGCAATGATGAACCGAGGGTCTACATTAATCCCGAGATTCTGGAGAGTTCAGAGGATGCCGTGGAATACGAGGAGGGATGTCTCAGCGTGCCCGGCGTATATGCACCGGTAGCACGGCCCTCCCGGGTGAAGGTCCAGGCCCAGGATGTCGAGGGAAAAGTATTTACCCTCAATGCGGATGGTCTGCTTGCCCGGGTCATCCAGCATGAATATGATCATCTGCGGGGAGTGCTCTTCGTGGACAGACTGGATGAGGAGACCCGAAACAGGGTCCTTGAGGTGTACAAACGGCGCAGCAGAAAATACAAGGGGCGTTAGGCCATGAGAATCCTCTTTGCTGGAACTCCGGCTATTGCAGTTCCTTCCCTCCATGCGATTCACCGGAAATATGATGTGGTGGGTGTGCTGACGAATCCGGACCGGAAGAAGGGGAGGGGAAAGGCACTAGCCATGAGTCCTGTAAAGGAGGCGGCCCTCGAACTTGATATTCCGGTACTCCAGTTCCCTGAATTGAAAGGGGATGCCCGCCGGGCTGTTGCGGAGCTGAAGCCGGATCTGCTGGTTACCTTTGCCTTTGGACGGATATTCGGGCCCCGGTTTCTTGCCCTCTTTCCATTAGGCGGGATAAATATCCATCCCTCCCTGCTTCCCAAGTATCGGGGATGTGCACCGATACCTGCGGCTATCCTTGCCGGGGATAAAGAGACAGGCATCACCATCCAGGAGATTGCCCTGGAAATGGACTCAGGTGACATAATCCTACAGAAAGTCTATCCCATACATGAGGATGATACCACCGAAGATCTTACTCTACGGTTCTCCCGGGAGGGTGCTCACTTGGTTGTGGATGCTCTGGAGCATATTGAGGGGAAAACGGTTGAAAAAGAACCCCAGGACCACAGCAGGGCAACCTACTGCAGCTCTATTAGCAAAGAGGACGGCCAGATTTCCTGGGATGCTTCCTGTGAAACCATCGCGAGGATGGTGCGAGCGTATCAGCCCTGGCCGAGGGCGTATACGTTCTACAGGGAGAAGAAGCTGATGATCTGTGAAGCTGCGGCGTACCCTGAGGAACATTTTCCCCAGGAATCACCCGGCACAGTGATTCGGGAGGTCCCTGGACGGGGTCTGTTCCTTGCGGCCGGATCGGGTTCCCTTCTGGTGAGAAGACTTCAGCTCGAGGCAAAGCGGGAGATGGACTGGCGGGCATTTCTCAATGGCAACCCTGAGGTGATCGGCTCCAGGTTAGGCTGATTCTGTAAAAATTCTATTGACCCTCGAGAGGGTTCCTACATATCATAGGGTATGAGAAATACGGTTGTTCTGCTGATATTGCTGCTGCTAGGTATCCCCTGCTATGCCTATGAGCTTCCAAAATCATTTCTGGAAACCTCGCTCCCCTCGCTTTCTG
>SKJE01000131.1 GCA_007116075.1 Spirochaetia bacterium | reverse complement strand
GTAGGTGATCTTCATCCTGAATATCTGCCTCAACCGTATCAACGAAAGCACCTTCACGGGTAAGTTCTTCGGCGGTCAATGCTGCTTCGTCCCTGCTCGTATGATAGAGGATGGTGACCCTTGCTCCAGCTCGGGCAAGAGATTGCGTGATGGCCCGGCCGATATTCACCGCCCCTCCGGTTACTACAGCATGGGTGCCTGCAAGCAGGGATTGCCTATCCATGGCTTGCCCCCACCATAGCTGAGATCTGTTCCCGCCATCGGGGATACTGGCTAGAGAGCTCACCGGGATCGGGAGCATGAAAATCTTCCTGAGTATAGGCTGCTAGCATAGTTACACCGCACAGGCCCCAGGATCCTCCGGCAACGAGCCGGGTCCCCTGCCAGACTCCCCCGGGTACGATCGATACGGGACTGGAGAGGCTGATACTCCGGACTTCACCGGAACCATCAGGATAGAGCAGAAGCTGCTGCATCTCATCCCCGCCGCAGTAATGCCAGATCTCAAGGTTGTCAAGAAGGTGAAGGGAGGAAAAACTCTCCTGTGTGATGAGATAGAGAATAGAGGACCCGAGATTCCGTTGTCTGCCCCCCGGATCGGTGATTATATGCTCCCCCCGGTAAACAGGAGTAAAATAACCTCCCTCCACTGGAAGTTTCTTGAGATCGAACCGTTCAATGATCTCATCGGGGCTCATACAGTAATCTCCCATCGGGCAAGCAGTTCACGAATCAGGGAGGAAAACTTCTCCCGGGCCATCCTGCCTGTCTCCATTACCTCCTCATGATTCAGGGGTTCAGGAAGGATGCCTGCGGCCATGTTTGTAATGCAGGAAATTCCAAGGACCCGCATGCCCGCATGAGCTGCGGTGATTACCTCAGGAGCCGTTGACATCCCGACTGCATCTGCCCCAAGCACCCGGAGCATCCTGATTTCTGCCGGAGTCTCAAAGCTCGGCCCCCCCATGAAAGCATAGACACCGTGCTGCAGCGAAGTACCTGTCGTTTCTGCTGCCTGGTCGGCCATATGCTGCAGATCCCGGGAGTAGGCTTGGGTCAGGTCATTGAACCTGAGCCCGAACTCAGACACATTCGGCCCCCTGAGGGGACTTGAGTCTGAGAGCTTGATATGATCAGTGATGACCATCAAATCACCGGGAGAAAAGTCAAGGGATATGCCTCCGGCTGCATTGGTGATCAGCAGGTCCCGGATACCTAAAAGGCGCATCACCCTTACAGGTATAACCACCTCCTGCATGCTGTATCCTTCATAGTAGTGAAACCTTCCCTGAAGAATCAGTACCTGTTTACCCGATATCCGGCCGCATACCAGCTGTCCCGCATGGCCCTCCACCGTTGATACCGGAAAATGGGGGATATCCTTGTAGGGAATAACCACCGGATCCTCCGCCTCCTCTGCAAGGGATCCAAGCCCGGATCCGAGGATCATTCCCACCTGGGGAAGGTCACCAAGCTGCTGCTGGATATATGACGCCGCTTCCTGTAATTTCTCTCTTTCATTCATCTGCTGCTCCAAAAGTGTTGTTTTATCCCTGTCCGGGATAGTAGGGTTCTCCCACCGCCTTAGGCGCCTGGGAACTCTTTGAGAAGATGACCAGGGCAAGCAGGGTCACCACGTAGGGGAATATCCGCAGAATAACCGGGGGAATCACCGCAAACTCAGGGATAACCTGGGATACATTGGCAATGGTGATTGCAAACCCGAAGAAAAAGGTAGCCCCCAGCACACCGAAGGGCTTCCATTGCCCGAAGATCAGCGATGCAAGGGCAAGGAATCCGAGACCGGCTACACTTCCACTGAACTCACCGGAATAGGTAACCATGATGGTACCTCCCCCAAGCCCAGCGAAGGCGCCGGAAACCATCACCCCGATGTAGCGCATGAAATAGACATTTACACCGGCGGCGGCTGCTGCTGCCGGATGCTCACCGCACGCACGAAGCCGCAGCCCGAAGGCTGTCCGGTAGAGGAAAAACCAGCTGATCAGCAGGATCGCCAGGACCAACCAGGTCGTAGCGTAGGTTTGGGTGAAGAACAGTCGTCCGATAACCGGGATTTCTGAGAGTACAGGTATGGTCCTGCGGGTAAGTCCGCTTCTTATAAGGATATTACCGCTGCCGGTGATGGTCCTCGCAAGGTAGACCGTAATTGCACCGGCCATCATGTTGATTGCCGTACCGCTGATCACCTGATTCGCATTGAGGTTGATGGAAGCAAAGGCATGGAGCAGGGAAAACACAGCTCCTCCAATAAACCCCATCAGCAGTCCGATGGGTACTGCGGAGCTCCCTAATTCCGGCTGAAGCTGCATGATGGTTATCGCTGTACAGAAATACCCGATGACCATAAGACCCTCAAGTCCGATATTTACGACACCGCTTCGCTCGCTGAACAGCCCGCCCAAGGCGGTGATCAGCAGGGGAATGGTATAGGCGACTGCATAGGGAAATATTTGTATAAGGATATCCCACATCTACTTGCCTCCTTTCTTTTTTCTGCGAACCACATAGTCGAGGGCACGACCAATCAGGAGACTGGTTGCCGTAAAGTAGATGATAGTTGCGATGATGGTATCGGATATCTCAGGCGGAATACCGGTCATGGCATTCATGAACCCCTTGCCTGCATGGAGCAGTCCGAAGAACAGGGCCGCCCCCAGCACTCCGAGGGGATTGTTGGCCCCCAGCAGGGCTACGGCAATGCCGTCAAAGCCCTGTATGGGCAGTACGCCAATCTGTATATTCGCCGAGTATCCAGTATAAAAGGATGCACCCGCAAGGCCCGCAAGGCCGCCGGCAATTACCATGGAAAGGATAATGCTCCTGTTCACCTGTATCCCTGCAAAAAGGGCTGCGTCACGGTTGGAGCCCACCGCCTTGAGTTCATACCCGAAGGTCGTCCTGTTGAGTAAGAACCGGATAATAATAATCATTGCAATGGCTATAAACAGACCCATATTTAAGTAGGCACCGTTGAAAAGATCCGTAAGCCAGGGAGTCCGCAAAGAGGAGGCTGCAGGGAGGACCCGGGATTCAGTCTCCAGAAACTGTCCCTTCAGATACGCAGGAACAAAATAGTAGACCACCCAGTAGGCTATCCAGTTCATCATGATAGTTGCTACCACCTCATGAACATTGAACTTTGCCTTCAGCAGCCCCGGGACAGATCCCCAGAGAGCCCCGCCCAGCATAGCTGCTAGAACCATCACCACAAGCAGAATAGGCCGGGGGAGGGGAACAAGCAGTCCGACCGTAGTTGCACACAGTCCTCCGATGAGCATCTGACCGGCCGCACCGATATTAAACAGGCCGGTCCGAAAGGCAAAGGCAACCGAAAGGCCGGTCAGGATGAGTGTTGTGGACAGGGCTATGGTATTGCCCACCCGCTGCATATTCATCAATCCGCCGCGGAAGAGATAATAGTATCCCTCGAAGGGATTACTCCCGATAGCCAGCATCAGCAGCGCCCCTGCGATGAGGCCGAGCAGGACCGCTGCCATCGCCATCAGCAGGGCATCAGGTATTCGTTTCATGCTGTTCCTCTCTTGTATCCGGTCATCATCAGGCCGACCTCCTCTTCGTTGGTCTCGCTGGTGTCCACCACATCGATCAGCTCACCGTTGGAAATGACTGCGATCCGGTCGGCAAGATTGAATATCTCGTCAAGCTCCAGGGAGATCATCAGGACTGCCTTGCCCTTGTCCCGCTGCTCAACCAGCCGCTTATGGATATATTCGATAGCCCCGACATCAAGACCTCGGGTGGGCTGAACGGCAAGAAGGATATCGGGATCCATATCGATTTCCCGCCCCACTATGGCCTTCTGCTGATTGCCCCCAGAAAGCTTGCCCGCCGGGGTGAATGCCCCCCTTCCGGAACGAACGTCAAAGAGCTCAATCAGCTTTGCCGCATGCTGTGCTATGGCCTTCTCGTTAAGTACTCCGTAATTCGAGTATGGAGGATGATAGTATGTTTTGAGGACCATATTCTCCGCAACCGTGTAATCCATGATGAGACCATGCTTATGCCGATCCTCAGGGATATGTGCAAGTCCGGTTTCATTGCGTCTGCGGACAGACAAGGAACTGATATCCTTCCCGTTGATCAGGATATGTCCGGACTCTATAGTGCATAATCCGGTGATCGCCTCAACAAGCTCCTTCTGGCCGTTTCCGTCAACACCTGCAAGTCCGACGATTTCACCTGCACGCACCTGGAGGGAAAACTCCTTGACCGAACGGTATTTCCGGGCATTCTGAACATTGAGCTGCTGGATGTCCAGTACAATCTCCCCGGCAGTTCTGGGTTCTTTCTCTACCTTAAAGCTGACCTCCCGTCCCACCATCATGGCGGCCATCTGCTTCTCCGTGGTATCCTTCACATCAACCACACCTACCAGCTTCCCGCGCCTGATCACTGAACACCGGTCAGCGGCTTCCTTGATCTCCTTCAGTTTATGGGTGATAAGAATAATCGACTTCCCCTCTTTGATGAGGTCCTTCATGATCTGCATGAGTTCATGCACTTCCTGGGGTGTAAGAACTCCCGTAGGTTCATCGAAGATCAGCACATCCGCATTCCGGTAGAGCATCTTGAGAATCTCCACCCGCTGCTGCATCCCCACTGAGATCTCATCAATCCGAGCATAGGGATCAATCTTGAGGGAGTACTGGTCGGAAAGCGCCTGTATCCGTTCAGCCGCACGCTTCCGGTTCAGTACCTGAGAACCCTCCAAACCGAGGATAATGTTCTCAGTGACAGTAAAATTTTCCACAAGCTTGAAATGCTGGTGCACCATCCCGATGCCGAGATCAGTAGCATCATTTGGATTTGATATGGTAACCTTCTTATTGCGAACCCGGATTTCTCCACGGTCAGCATGATACATACCAAAGAGTATGCTCATAATGGTGGATTTACCCGCACCGTTTTCTCCCAGCAGCGCATGGATCTCCATCGGGCGTATCTGAAGGGTTATATCATCATTGGCTACTACCCCGGGAAACTCCTTGCGGATATTGAGCATCTCAACTACATATTCCATGGTGTATTACTCCTCTTCCAGAGGGGTGGAACAAAGAGAGCTGTCCCAGAAGATGAGACAGCCCTCAGTGAAACTCATAACATCGTCCTGCAGTTACGGGATCAGACCGGCAGAGCTGTCCTGTACAGCAACTTCACCGGTTTTCATCTTCTCCAGTACTTCAAATACAACCCGTTCAACATCAGCTGACAGGTTCGGGTTTTCCGCCGGAATCCCAATACCGTCATTGGTTGCATCAAAGGTAAGGATAGAGCCTCCGGGAAACTCTCCATTGAGCTCCGCCTCAATCATGGCGTACGCTGAATTTCCGATTTCCTTCATAGCAGAGGTGAGAATGATAGACTTGCCGTCTGCGTACACTCCCTCCTCATACTGGTCTACATCGACTCCAACGATCCAGACTTCCTCTCCGCTGGCCGCCCGGGATTTCGCCTCATTGATTGCACCGATTCCAACACCGCCGGCTGCTGCAAAGATCGCCTTTACGCCCCGGTCATACATGGTGGCAGCTATCTGCTGTCCTGCAGGTACGTCCGTAAAGGAGCCCTGGTATATAACGTTGTTGGCACTGACAGTGACATTCGTTCCGTGGTTGCTGTTTGCATAGTCAACACCCTGCTGGAAACCCCAGTTGAACTTCTGTACCGGGGGAATTTCCATTCCTCCAATAAAACCGACTGCCCCGCTTTTCAGCTGGAGTGCAGTAGCAAGACCTGCCAGGAATCCAGATTCATGTTCGGCATAATAGATTGCTACCGTATTGGGTCCGACATGGGATTCATAATCCTGTGATCTGGGCTCTCCGTCAAGGAGGACAACCTTCAGATCATCATAGCGCTGCTGGATAATATAGATTGCAGTCTCAAACTTGAACCCAGGGGTTACTACAAACCTGTAGCCCGCATCATAGAGGTTCACGATTTCCGCTACATAGTCCGCCTCTGTTTCTCCGCTGGGCCGAAGATATCGGGTCTGAACCCCTAAATCCTGCTGGGCCTGTCGGATGCCCTCCCAGGTACCCTGGTTAAAGGATTTATCATCAATAGTCCCTGCATCGGTGACCATTCCAACCCGCAGTGTATCTGGATCTGCCTCTCGTTGACCTGCCCCGAACACACATGCCGCAGCAAAAATCAGCAGCACAAGAACACTTACCATTCGTTTCATGTTATACCTCCATCGGTTATAATAGACAATTCTACACTCCCAGCTCATACCATGTCAAACTAATTTGAGTGTACCAAATATATAATACCCGGCAATTTACCCGACAACATCAGCAATCAGGCTGTGACTGCTTTTCGGTTTCCTGCCGATACGGATCGCTTTGATAAACCGGTTTCTGGCCTCCTCAAGTACATCGGTATTCTGTACATAAAACTCCGCCAGGAGCTCTCCCTTCTTGACGGGATCCCCGAGCCGTTTATGCATCCAGAGCCCGACGGCAGGATCAATGGGATCATCCTTCTTCATCCGGCCGGCACCGAGGATAACGGCGGCCATACCGATTTCATCCGTCTGGATAGCGGTAATCCAACCGTCCGCGGGCGCGGGAATCTCAATAACCCGGGAGGCCTTTGGCAGGAGAGTAATATCTTCACAAACCCTGGGATCTCCCCCCTGCAGCGTAATCATCTCCTGCAGTTTCCTTACGGCACTGCCGTCCTCCAGAGCCCGGGTAATCCGTTTGAGGGCATCCTCACGACTGCTGGACACCTCTCCAAGCAGCAGCATATGGACAGTGAGCTCAACGATCAGCTCCTTCAGGTCTCCTTCCGCCTCGCCCCGGAGGATTTGTATCGCCTCCATCACTTCAAGGGAGTTGCCCACCGCGTTCCCCAAAGGCTGGTTCATATCGGTGACGAGCGCCCTGGTCTGGATGCCGGTCCTGCGGCCGATCTCCACCATGATGTGAGCGAGCTCCAGGGCATCGTTAAAGGTCTTCATAAAAGCCCCGGAGCCCCACTTTACATCAAGAAGGATTTTATCACCACCTCCGGCAAGTTTCTTGCTCATGATGCTCGCCGCTATCAGGGACATGCTGTCCACGGTTGATGTTACGTCCCTGAGGGCGTAGAGCTTTTTATCGGCAGGCACCAGTTTTGCGGTTTGCCCGATGATGGACACCCCGCAGGTGTTCACTATCCGGGTAAAATCCTCCATGCTCTGGTCCACCTTGAATCCTGGAATGGATTCAAGCTTGTCCAGGGTACCGCCGCTGAAGGAGAGTCCCCGGCCGGACATTTTCGCCACCCGGCCTCCGCAGGCGGCGGTCAGGGGTCCTACGGCAATGGTTGTGGTATCCGCAACGCCCCCGGATGAGTGTTTATCCACTTTTATGCCGTGGATTGACGAAAGATCTACCGTATCTCCCGAAGCTGCCATGAGGGAGGTCAATTCCGCAGTCTCTTCCATATCCATTCCCATGAACCATATTGCCATGACCAGGGCGGACATCTGGTAATCGGGAATCCGGTCCTCGACATATCCCTTCAGGGCATAGGAGAGCTCCTCCCGTGAAAGGGAATCACCGTATTGTTTCTTTCTGATGATGTCGGTCATTCTCATCTGTTTCCTCCTGCGGGTTAAAAGAGCATCCCCTTTAACAGCGGCTGGTCCAGGTTCACACTCCGGCGATTGTGTTCCAGGGTCTTCTTCATATACTCCCGATCAAGCTGGAGCTCTTCTGTAAGCATAATCAGCAGCTCTTCAGTTATCAAGTTCTGTTCACTGAACAGGTACATCAATGCCCGTTCAGCCATGTTTGTGACCAGAAGTGCATTGAGGCATACCTCCTGCCGGGAATCATCGGCATATAGTTCATGGAGATGTTCTGCCAGCTGTGAGCGCTGGGCATCATGTTTCAGCAGCTTCAGTTCTTCTGCCAGAGGACTGACTTCGCCCCGGGAAGCTAGCTCCCCCAAGGGCTTCAGTGTGAAATAGGTGTATTCCTTTCCGGGCAGGTAATGATGCTGGTCACAACGGGTGCAGTAATTCGGTTCCAGGGCATCCTCCTTCTTCCGGTCACCCCCGACAACAATCAGCGGGTCGAAGTAGAGGGCAGGACACTCCTTGCCGTCCACTGTGTAGTAGCGGTATGTGTAAAAGGAGTCCTCCAGGCATTCCGGATGCTCGCAGTAGGCGGTCAGGGGAATAACATCAGTAGCAGTTTCAAGCATGAGCCGGGCCGTAGGGTTAAAGATATCCCTGCGGAAGTTCAAGATGAGGGTAGGCAGGATGAACAGCAGTCCCCGCTGCTCGCTGGCATTGCGTACTACATACACAAGCCGTTCATCATAGAAGGAGGCCTCATCAATAATCCAGGTGCCTATGTCAGGATTGTCCTTGAGCACCTCCTCCAGGGCAAAGGAGTCCTGGATGCGGGCAATACTGGTCCCGCACCGTTCATACCCCCCACGGTAGGCAAGGGCATCTTCAGGATACTCGTTGAACCGTTCGAGGTCGAGCAGGGATCTGATGAAAAAAACCTTTCTCCGGTCCGCAGGTCCTGTTGCGGTCAATGCTTTTATGGAATCACTTTTCCCGAGGGCAACCTGGGCGTCCCTCCAGACCCGGGCGGAGAACTCAGTCTTGCCCGATCCCATAGGACCGATCACAAGAATTCGCCGGGATGGTCTGGTGAAATCGAAGTGAATAAAGGCATGATGCACTTCCACACTCGGGAATCCAAGGCTTTTCAGGAAATGCTCAGTTTGGGGATGCTTCTCGATACGCTGCATACCACTATCATAGCTTAAAGTTGCAACATTATCTATCAATTACAGCGTATCGTGATCGGTAATTTCGATTCGGTAGGAACTTGTGAAGGAGTCACGGAAATCCAGTGCT
>SKJE01000059.1 GCA_007116075.1 Spirochaetia bacterium | reverse complement strand
GATGAATCCCGGCGGGTAACACAGACCGCAATCTCACTGGCGATTGAATTGAACACGTAATGGGAACCGAGGCCCGGGAAGATGGTCCCGAAGAGGTACTTACCCTTCTGTGCATTCCGGGCTTCTTCTCCAGGCTCCGTTATGTAAGAACCGGAACCCTGCCGCCGGAGGATCATCCCCTCCTGGTCCAACTGTATCAGGGCTTTTCGCAAGGTAGGCCGGGAACAGTAATACTGCCGTGAAAGAGCTTCCTCGGTGGGAAGCCTGCCGAGGGCGCTGAATTCCCCTCTCCTTATGCGTGCGTAGAGATCCTTGTATATCAGCTCAAATTTCATAGCCTGGATACCCCTGTATGATGATCATATTCAGCTTACAAAAACTTGTCAAATAACTTTCTATGATATTTTCAATATTCTAAAATATTTTCCAACTTACTCTGGCTCACACCCTTTTTTAAGTAATTATTTTCATATTCGTAAACTTATTTTTTCCAAATATTTATAACAAATAAATAACTTGCTCCGGATTCTTCTTAGGGTTATACTGCTGTTCGGAGGTAAGCTGAATGGATATGATCATTCGAACTGCACCAGCAGATCGGGAGCCCCCCTGGGAGCTGTTACTTGATGCTGATCCCTCCCGGGAATTAGTAAGCCGCTATCTTGCCGAAGGTGTCTGCCGAACAGCAGAGATCGACGGGCGTACGGTCGGAGTCTGTGTAACCATATCTGGAGCACATCCTGAATGCCGGGAAATCATCAATATAGCCGTAGCTCCTGACTACCGGAGGCGGGGAATTGCCCGCCGGCTTATCGCGGATGCGGAAGCCCTAGCTGTCAGCGAGGGAATCAGTTCCATGGAAATCGGAACAGGAAACTCAGGATTTGACCAGCTGAAGCTCTACCAGCTCTGCGGCTACAGGATATCCGGCGTGATCACGGACTACTTCACCGGACGACACGAACAGGAGATCATTGAGCATGGTATAGTCTGCAGGGATATGGTTCGACTGAAAAAAAATCTTCTCGTATCCCTGTGATTTTACCTCTTATCAAAGGGTAAAAAATAGTATAGGATGCGTATAACACCATACATACAAGGAATTGGTAATGAATTTGCACAGTATTAACACCCCTTCGCTCATACTGGATCGGGAGAAGGTGAGAAAAAACATCAACCGGATGGAACAGCATATCTCTACCCAGGGGGTATCTCTCAGGCCCCATGGAAAGACTGCCAAATCAGTCGATGTCATGCAGATGTTCCATGAGCCTTCCCGCTCAGGCATCACGGTATCCACCCTCAAGGAGGCGGAGTACTATTTCAATCATGGGTTCCAGGATATCCTCTATGCGGTGGGGATATCACCCCAGAAACTTGACCGGATCTTTGCCCTGATTCACCGGGGTGCACGGATCACCATTATCCTTGACTCCCTTGCCCAGGCTGATGCGGCGGCTAATGCCGCCCAGCACTACCGGACCAGGCTGCCGGTGCTTATGGAGATCGATTGTGACGGTCATCGATCCGGTATTAATCCCGACAGTTCACTGCTGCTCTATCTAGGAAGATATCTGGATGCAGCATCCTTTCTCGATTTTCAAGGTGTACTCACCCATGCAGGAGAATCCTACGGGTGCAGGGGTATCGACTGTATCAGACAGACCGCAGAACTGGAGCGGACCCGGGCAGTCGATTGCAAGATGCGG
Organism: Spirochaetia bacterium; assembly: GCA_007116075.1. GTDB lineage: Bacteria > Spirochaetota > Spirochaetia > PWKH01 > PWKH01 > PWKH01. The sequence continues at coordinate 25,769 of SKJE01000059.1, read as the reverse complement.
TTAGAAAAAGCAGGGATTCCCTGTCCCGTGGTGAGCATCGGCTCCACCCCGACAGCTACCTTCGGCCGTGATTTTTCAGGTGTCACTGAGGTTCGTGCCGGGGTATTCATGTTTCAGGACCTTGTTATGGCGGGACTTCAGGTATGCCATATTGACGATATTGCGCTATCAGTGCTTGCCACAGTCATTGGCCACCAGAAGGAGAAAAACTGGATTATTATTGACGCCGGCTGGACCGCCCTCTCCAGGGATCGGGGAACCGCCCGACAGATTGTTGATCACGGCTACGGTATGGTCTGCGGGTTTTCCGGTAAACCCATTAATGGTCTCTACGTATCATCGGTATACCAGGAGCATGGTGTCATAACCCATCGGGAGGGCAAGGAGATCGTTATGGATCGATTCCCCGTCGGCAGGAGGGTGCGCATCCTGCCCAACCATGCCTGCGCCACCGCAGCTTCCTTCAACAGCTACAACGTAGTAGACGGTTCAGAGGAGATTGTCCATCAGTGGGACCGGATTAACGGCTGGGACTAATACCTTCACCATCTCAAAGGACACATCCAGAGACTATGCCGGAGATGGCTCACGTAATGGATGCACCTATCCTCTCCATCAGGGCATACTCCGGGTTTGTCTGCGGGTCTTCCCGTTCAGAGTGAGGAGAGCGAAGGCCAGCCGGAGGTACGCATCAGCGCGCAGACTCCTTCTCCTTTCTCAGTTCTGCGATTTCCTTTTTAAGTGCGGCAATCTGGGCAAGGGCTGATAACGAAAACACAAACGCAATTGGTGCCAGTAATCCGATATATTCCATACGGGGCTGCTCCTTTAAAGTATGTACAATCACAATTATCAGTAATACTATACACGAAGAAGCAGCATAGGGCTATCAGAGAAGAGTAAATTCATCTTTTCGAAAAACACACGGATCTCCTGCATGACCAACCCATTGTACCGCCTGCAGGCTATAGCCAGGGGTTCTCGGTTCCGGCAGTCTCATTCTGCGGCCTGATAACACTCTGATTTGCCCTTAACCCAGGACAGTCTTCCACTGCCGCAAGGAGTCGGGAGAGTGCCATCCTGGCGAAAGCAACATAGTATTGTGTCTTAAGAAGGCTTGATTACGTCCAGTGTAACTGGTAGTACATAGTAAAGCTTTGCTTCAAAAAAAAGGCGGTAGGTGGATTCCATGCAGATGAACCGGCTTTTCGAAATAGTCTATATACTCCTGAAACAGAAGCATATCACCGCACAGGAGTTGTCGGGCCGGTTCGGTGTATCCAGGCGTACCATCTATCGGGATGTGGAAGCCTTGAGCCTGGCAGGAATCCCTATATATACCATCAAGGGAAAGGGGGGTGGGATTGGGCTGCTCCCCCAGTACACCATAGAACGGTCCCTTGTAAGCGAGCATGAGCAGTTGGAGATTCTTTCAGCCCTTCAGGCCATGGGGGCCGTAACCCCCGGAAGAACAGATCAGGCCCTGGGTAAACTCTCCGCACTTTTCAATCGGCAGGCCTTCCCATGGATATCTGTAGACTTTTCCGACTGGAGCGATGAGCATATTGATCTCTTCGAGTCACTCAAATCAGCTATCATCCATCGGCGTATTGCGGTGTTCACCTATTACAGCTCCACTGGTGAACAGACGAAGCGCCGCATTGAACCGGTGCAGCTCTGTTTTAAACATACATCGTGGTATGTAAGAGGCTTATGCCTTACCCGGGGAGAGATGCGGCTGTTCAAGATCTCCCGAATAGAACAGTTCACCCTAACGGAAGATCATTTCAGCGAACATCATCATACCGGCGGGGAAACCCCGGGGAAGGCGGATCATCTATCGGACACAACCCAGATTACCCTGAAACTAGTCGTAGATGCCTCTATGCGGTTTCGTATCTATGACGAATTTACTCCATCCCAGATTCATCCCATGGACGACGGCAGATTCATGCTGACTGTCAGCTGGCCCTTAAGTGAATGGGTGTACGGGTATATCTTGTCCTTTGGTGAACATATAGAGGTACTGGAACCCGCTTCAATCCGCAGTACCATGTTAAAACGTCTGGAAAAAACAATTAAAAATTTTTCATAATATGACACGCAGCTGTCATATTCATCAGGATAAGATGATTTTATGAATCATGTCAGGAGGAAATACCAATGAGCGAATCCTATTGTCAGAGCTGCGGCATGCCGATGACCGATGAACTGTACGGGAGAGAAAAGGACGGCAGCATAAGCAAAGAGTACTGCAGATACTGCATATCCGAAGGCACATTTACTGCAGATGTCACCATGGAGGAGATGATTGAATTCTGTGTACCTCACATGACCGCGGGGAATCCCGGTATGAGCAGCACGGAAGCGGGAGCTCTATTGCGGACAAGTTTTCCCACCCTTAAGCGCTGGAAATCCAGCAAGTCATAACGGCAGCCGCTTTGCCGTGGAGAAGTCCGGGATGCATCATTTCAAAGTTTATAAAACAATACTGTCTTCAGACAACCACATGAATATATATCGCGGATGTACCCACGGCTGCATCTACTGTGACAGCCGCAGCAGATGCTATAGGATGGACCATAATTTTGAAGATATAGAGGTTAAGGCACATGCCCTGGATATCCTGGATGCACAGCTGAGCCGCCGAAAAAAACCCGCTGTCATATCTACCGGGGCCATGGGAGATCCATACATCCCTCTGGAGGAGTCTCTCCAATTGACCCGCGGATGCCTGGAGCTGATAGCACGCCACAGGTTCGCCCTGGCGATCCAGACAAAGTCATCCCGGATTCTCCGGGACCTTGATATCCTGAAGGACATACACAACAGGACGAAATGCGTGGTGCAGATGACCATGACTACCTATGATGAATCCCTCTGCAGGGTGATCGAACCGTTGACATCTACTACCTATGAGCGTTACAGGGTGCTAAAAGTTATGGGTGAGGCGGGAATACCCACAGTGGTGTGGCTCTCCCCGTTCCTGCCCTTCATCAATGACACCCCTGAAAATGTATGGGGATTGCTGGACTACTGCATCCGGGCAAGGGTACATGGGATCATCTGCTTCGGTTTCGGCGTGACGCTCCGGGAAGGTAACCGTGAATACTTCTACAGCCAACTGGATCGCTGGTTTCCAGGTATGAAAGAGCGGTACAAAAGCTGCTTTGGCAGCTCATATATCTGCACGAGTAATCACCATGCACAGCTGATGCACATACTGCAGAAGGCATGCCGTAGACACAACATTCTACTGGGTACGCATACAGTGTTCAGTTATCTCAGGCAGTTTGAGACCAGCCTATCCCAGGGGCAGTTGTTTCCATAGTTCTGCAGGTACTAGAACTGTACCTGCGGTGCGCTCCGGGCTGCTTCCTGGATTTCGAAGTAGGACTTCTGGGTCATCCCCATATTGCCGGCCACCATGTTCTTGGGAAACACCCGGATCTCCTGGTTGAACCGCATGACCGTCTCGTTGTACCGTCTGCGGGCTACGGCCAGGCGGTTCTCGGTTCCGGCAAGCTCATCCTGCAGTCTGATAAAGCTCTGGTCCGCCCTCAGCTCAGGATAGGCTTCCACTACTACAAGGAGTCGGGAGAGTGCCGACTCCATTTGATTTGCGGCTGCGGCGGTATCCTCAACACCCTGGGCGGACCCGATGCGTGAGCGGGCGTCCGCTACTGCCTGGAACACCTCCTGTTCGTGGGCTGCATACCCCCGAACGGTCTCAACCAGGTTCGGTATGAGATCATACCTTCGCTGGAGCTGGTTATCAACCTCGGACCAGGTTCCTTCCACCTGCTGTTCTAGCCTCACCAGTGAGTTTCGTGCCGACACGTACCAGCCGCCGAATATGACTGCCAGTATAATAACCGCCGCCAGTACCAGCAGTACCGGGGATATCTGTTTTCTGCTCATTGCTATTTCCTCATAAATCTAGAACGACCGGGAGGCTCCTCCGCCTCCGAATCCGCCTCCGCCGAAACCGCCAAATCCACCTCCGCCCCGGGGTGCGCCAAATCCGCCGCCCCGGTGCCTGCTGCTTCTGCCCCGGTGTCCCCCGAGCAGCAGCAGCGGCCAGAGGCGTCCCCTGCCGAATACAAAGAGCAGCACAAAGAGGAACCACAGGAAATTGAGGGCGTCAGATGATCTGCTCTCCTGCTCAACTGCATACTGCTGTACAGATACATCCCGGAGGGTAAGCTCCCGCCGGTCAGCCAGGGTCGCGGCAATCGCCCGGGATCCCTCAAGGAGTCCCCGGGAGAAGTTATTTGCCCTCAAGTGCTCCATCACATACTGGTCGAGGATACTGCCCACAAGACCGTCCGGGAGGTCCCCCTCCAGGCCGTAGCCCACCTCAATGCGGATGCTTCGGTCCTCAACGGCCAGAAGCAGGATCACCCCGAGGTCTTCCCCGGCTGTTCCAACTCCCCATGCTTCGGCAAGTCCCATGGTGTACTGGTCCACGCTCAGCCCCTCCAGGGAGGTAACGCTCACCACAGCCAGCTGGATGTCATGCTCTTCAAGGGAGCGGGCCACCGCCTCAATCTGGGCTGCATCCGAGGCCGAAATAATCCCGGCAAAGTCATTGACGTATCCCCGGGCAGCAGGATAATCCACAGCCCCAAGCAGCACGGAAACCAGCAGGAGCAGGGCCAGTACCGGAATGATTCTTCTGTATATTCTGTTACCGGTAGGTCGGACCATCGAGTATCTCCGCTATATGGATGTAGTTGAGCAGCAGGTCAGATATCACATCGACAATATCCCTGCTGATGTGAACGCCTTCCCTCAAATCCTCAAGTTCGAGCAGAGGCCGGGGAGCAACCTCGAAGGCCTCCACAATTTCCTCGATAATGTGCTTTGGATTGAGGTCCTGTTTCTGTTCATGCTTGACCAGCCGCAGCAGGGAGCGCATCAGAGCTGCCTGCCGTCCCGCCCAGAGGCGTACATCCTGAAAGAAAAGCCGCTTCCGTCCACCCTGGGTCAGCACCAGCTGCCGCAGGGAATTGATCTCACCCCGGATCATCGACTCAACCTGGTGTCTCAGGTTTTTCCGGTCGATTTGCAGCTCTTCGATCAAGTTTGTTCCATGGATCAGTTCCATAGTCTCTTTCATCTCAAGATATTCGACCGGGAATACATCGGTAGAACTCAAGAGTTCCTGCTTCGAGAGAATATGGGGAGTGATGCGGTACTTATCCGCCGTCCGCCTGGTCCGTTCGGCCAGCTCGAAGAGTCGCTTCGGGGAGGGCGGGTCCACCACAAACAGCAGGTTGATATCGCTGACCCCTGCTACATAGTGACCTGTAGCGGCACTGCCGTAGAGAGCAGCCATCACCAGAGAGTCCGCAAAGACTGTCTGTACCTGCTCCATATATTTCTCAATTCCCTTGGTAATAAAAATATCCGGATCTTTCCGTAACATGTCTGCTCCTGATTTCACGTTTCTGTGATATCTCCTACAAATATACATTCTGTGTTCAGTTGTGGGAAGTACTTTCGTCATATTGGCTTCAACAGTCCGCCCCAGCTACGTGATGGACCGACAAAGAAAAATGATGGTTGTGGGGAATACCTTTATACGCATTTCCCGACCATCCAAAAACATCGCATGCGAAGCCGCTTGCCATGCTTCACTGAATCTGCCTTGCATACGTACGATTAATCTCATGCAAGCCCATGCGTTATGCCTGCCGTCATTAACAGCATTATGATTATTCCACCCCTCCTGATACCAGGAATACTCCCAGTCGAGAGGCTAGATTGACCCACGTGTGCACAGCTGTGGAGAGTTCCAGTCCGCCCCGATCATAGGCTGTGTCAAGCAGCAGGGTGATTCCGGATCGGATTGCGAAGTTTCGGGCCGCATCCCCCCATCCCATCTCACCTGATTCAATCATGCTGATCTCCTGGGGGAGGTGAAGCAGCGGGAAAAACAGGGCGTCGATAACTTTCGCCCAGCCGGCACCGATCTCATCGGAGAGTCCCTGGTAAACAATCCCCCGGTAGAGGGACTCTTCACCAATACCCGTGGCCAGCATATTCGCACTCTCCCCTGCCAGAAAGAGCGGAATCCCCGTCCTTCGGGGGTAGACCTCTCCGAGGATCTCTACATGCTCCGAATCCCAAAGCGGTACCCCATCACCTCCGGAGACCAGACCTAATGCAAAGAAACCCGCAGTACTCCCCCAGACTAAAGGATGATCAAAGAGCAGTACCGGTGAAGCAGCGAGCCTCCTGAGTCCGAGGGGTTCATCCTCAAGGGCTGCATAGAATCCGTACATGCCGCTGGTAACCGACACGTTCATCAACGAAGAGGACAGGTACGATTGATCCCAGAATCTGTGATTAAGGTATGCCAGGGATGCCGCTGTTCCCTGAACTGCATGGACAGCTGCGGCCTTTTGAAAATCGCCCTGATAAAGCCCCAGGGGAGCAAGGGCTGAGGTACCGTGGAGCAGCCCCTGGGGGATGAAGGAGTCCTCCCATTCATCGGGCCACCAGGGCTCAGATGCCGCCAGGGCATACAGACCCGTCTGGGAAATCACACCGGGCAGCCACTGAACTGGTCCTGCGGGGAGGCAGGCACAGCAGCTCAGCAGCAGTCCCAGCACCAGATTCCTACCGGTCATAAATCTCCTGCACCATCCGGGCTGCAGCCTGAGCCAGGGCATCATGACTCTCCCTGGTCAGGTGAATACCCTCCCGGGGGTCCGTCCGGGCAACCTCGCCGGCATCCAGGAAATGAACTCCCCGGTCCCGGGCAAGCACCCGGTAGAGGGGAGAGAGTCTCCGGGAGTGTACAGGACCCCGGGGCATGAACTCCACATGGTTGAGCTTTTCCGCAAGCGGAGCCGGGGCGATGAGCAGTACCTGCTGGACCCTTGGAATAATGACATCCAGCAGGAGTCCCATAGCCTTGGTAATCTCCTGGGGAGAGAGGTTAAACCGGGTCTTCAGGTCATTGGTACCAAGCATGAGGATACACAGGTCCACCGGATCATGGGTATCCAGGCAGACCGGCAGGAACTCAATTCCCCGTCTTCCAGGCATCAGGGGATCCTCAACTACCGCAGTACGGCCGCAGAGCCCCTCCTCCAGGACATACCAGGAGGCTCCAAGAGCCTCCTGGAGCAGTCCCGGCCACCGGTGCGTGAGGGGGAACCGTGCTCCATCACTTTCGGGATTGTATCCCCATGTATTGGAGTCTCCGTAGCACAGTATGGTTTTCATTACCGGCATCCCTACAGCGGATAGGTGCTGCCGTATGCAACGATCTCCACGTCCTGCACACCCTGTTTCAGGAGCACTCCCTTCAAGTGTTCCTGGGCCTCGGACTCACCATGCACCAGGAATACCCGTTTCAGCTTCTTCAAGTCCAGCTGGGAGACATACTCCCCGATTTCCCGATAATCCGCATGGGCACTGAAGGCGTTGATTGCCTTTACCCGGGCACGGACGTGAAAGGTTCTTCCAAACATCCTGACCTGGCTCTGGCGGTCAACAATACGGCGACCGAGGGTGTGCCTGGCCATGAATCCGACGATGAGGATGGTATTCTTCGGATCCTCAATGGTCTGCACCAGATGGTGCCTGATCCGGCCGGCCTCACACATACCGTCCGCAGAGATAATCACCGCAGGTCCCTTGACGTCGTTGATCGCCTTGGACTCCGCAACCGTGGGGGTGTAACGCAGGGAATTGAACCCGAAGGGGTTCTTGTGGTGCTGGATGAAGGCATCATGGGTCCGTTCATCGTAGTTTTCCGGATGAATCCGGAAGATTGCGGTGGCATTGATGGCCATGGGACTGTCCACGAATACAGGAATTTCCGGAATCCGTTTCTGGTCGGTCAGCAGATGCAGGTAGAAGACCAGTTCCTGGGTCCTCTCAACAGCGAAGGCGGGAATGACCACTTTCCCGCCCTTCTCGGCAGCAGAGCGGATCACCTCAGCTAGTTCCTCCATGGCGTCGTCAGGCTCTTCATGAAGCCGGTTTCCGTAGGTGCTGTCAAGAATCAGGTAGTCCGGATTCTCCACCACTTCAGGATCCCTGATAATCGGCTTGTTCTTCCGTCCCAGATCCCCGGTATAAGCCACGGTAATGTCCTTCCCCTCCTTATCTTGAATGTGAAACACCGCCTGGGAGGAGCCGAGGATATGACCCGCCTCATAAAACTCAAGTTCCACCTGGGGAGCCACATACAAGGGTCTTCTGTAGGAGAGGGTCACAAAGTGCTCCATGGAACGTACCACATCACCGTTGGAATAGAAGGGCTCCTTGTTGAATTCCTTTCCCTCCTTTGCCGCCTGCTTCTTCAGGTACTCGATATCCCGGGCCTGGATCTTTGCACTGTCCATCATAATCAGGGACGCCAGATCCCGGGTAGCCGGGGTGGCATAGATGTTTCCCTTGTATCCCCGCTTGATCAGCAGGGGAATCATGCCGGAATGGTCAAAATGGGCATGGGTCAGCACCACCGCATCAACATCCTCCATATCCCCGAGGATCGCCCGGTTTTTCTCCTCCGACTCCTTCCTTCTTCCCTGAAAGGCTCCGCAGTCTATCTGGATGATGGTTCCGTCCACGTCAAGATAATGCCTGGAACCGGTCACTTCCTGAGCCGCTCCCTTTGAATACAATGTTACTGCCATAGTCGCTCCTTGATGATTCAGTCTCACCTCCACTATACAACACTCCCGGCGGCATGTCGAATCATCTTGTAGTTTCTGCTATACTCGCACTATGGCTTTACTTGCGGCACTCCTGGCACTGCTGACAGCATCTGCTGCAGTCATCGGAATCTATATCGCCCGAAGATTTGTCTTTCCCCGCTGCCGGGATATGGATACCACCTGGCAGATGGGACTGGAGGCCGGTGAGTACCGCCGACAGGACATAGAGGATACCAGGAAATGGGAACTCCAGTCTGCCTTCGGATACACCCTCCGGGGTGTGCTGGCACAGCCCCCTGAGCCGAAGGGGGTAGCGGTCCTCTGCCACGGCCACCGCCACAGCTGGCACGGCACCATCAAGTACTGGAGGATCTTCCGGGACATGGATTATGTCATCTGTGCATATAACCACCGGTATCACGGAGACTCCGGGGGCAGGAACTGCTCTGCAGGCTGGTTTGAGGCCAGGGACCTGCTTCATGTCGTGGGAACCATGAGATCGCAGTACCCCGGTCTTCCTATAGGGCTGATGGGTGAATCCATGGGCGGAGCGACGGTGATGCAGTTCATGGAATTGGGTGAACCGGTGGATTTTATTATCGCCGACTGCCCCTACAGTACCATGGCCGGAGCATACCGGCACCAGCTGACCAAGCGCAGGATCCCCAGGCTCCTGCAGGGCCCGATCATCACAGCCGCGCAATGGTATATACAGCTGACAGCAGGGTTTTCCCTCCGGGACGTCTCACCCGCCCGGTGTGCCATGAAACAGGACACACCGGTGCTTCTGATTCACGGGGATGGGGATACCTATATTCCCAAGGAGCATTCCCGGGAGATCTACGACCTGCGCAGGGATACCTATCCAACCAGGCTCCTCATCGTAGAGGATGCCCGCCACGCCGATGCATGGCGGAAGGGCCCGGGGCACTACGAGCACCAGGTTACATCATTTATTCGGGAAGCTATTGAAGCTCAGCGGGAATCCAGTACACCTGGTTATTGATCTTCATCTGCAGGTATCCTCCGTCGATAGTGCCGTCGGCTATTGCGATCGCATTGGTACCGTCGGCTTCCCCGTAGGTGAGTCTGCAGATCCCATGAACGATAAGATCCCCGTAAAGATAACCGTCTCCCCTGCGATTTCTGGAAAAGGTTGTCTGACTGCCGGAAATCGTAATACCGTGAATAATTGAATAGGAATCAAACACCATATGAAGTCGTACCGGCAGCTTGGGAAAGAAGAACATCACGGTACCGCTGGACTCCATGGAGACATCAACACCCCCGGTACCGCCAGGAATCCGTGCAGGGCTCTTCCAGTAGGTCAGCATGTCTTCGGTACCGAATCCCTTGATCTGGGACTGCATAGAAAAGACGGTGAGGTTTAAGAAGGGAACAGCATCTTTCAGTATCCGCTGTTCATCTGAGATGATCTCGTCAATCATACGAAGGGAGGAGCGGTAAGTTCTGTCTCCGAATGACAGCTCTTCTGCTCCATCGTGTTCCAGCGCTCCCAGGACTATACGCACCGGGATGTCCTCAACCATCTGGCCGAATCCTTCGGATCCCTCAAAAAAGATAAAGCTTTTTGGTGCAGTGAAAACCAGCTGCTCCCCTTCACGATGAAATTCTCCCTTCTGAAACAGCTGGGTGATATACCCGTCGCTACCCACCTCCCGCAGCACCCGGGAGGCGGCGCCCTCTTCATAGCTGGTCAGCACTTCCACATACTCCCAGGAGTCATTGCTCTGGAATATCCAGGATCCTACCGGAAGGGCTGCAGGAAGGGCTGCGGTTACACAGAAGAGCAGCAGTATGGATATCATAAGTTTGGGCATCTGTTCCCCCTAAAAATCTTCTCCTGTCATATGGAGAAGCGTAAGGTATCCCCGGACGGCATCTATCCTGGTCCGGAGGGTCTGAAGATCATGACCGAGGGACTCAAGCTGCAGGGCCAGCAGGTCCGGCTCACTGCCCGCACCCGATTCAAACTGGCGTCGACTCGACCCAATCCGATCGGCAAAGAGCTGCCCCTTCAGGTCATGATACTCCATTCTGCTTCGATTCAGCTCATATTGCAAGTAGGTTTCGCTCACTTCTTCGGTGATGGTATGCCGTGCCTCAAGAAGGGTAATATCGGCATCGACCACTTCCTCCCTGCTTCTTTTTACCTCCTGAATGCGCCGGCCTCCGTCCCAGAGGGTAGTCTCCAGGGCTACGGTCACATTGAAGGAATAGTCTTCTTGCCTGTACCAGTCCTTCTCGATGAGGGGAAACTGGGAACTCTCATACCCCGCCTCAATCTGCAGGGCAAGATCCGGTTTCCAGTACATCGAAGCCTGGGATATCTTCAGGGCCCGATCCTGTACCTCCCTCAGGAGATTCAGAATCATGAAGATTTCCCGATCCCCCGAGAGGGCCCTGCCGATCACATCAGTTTCACTGCCCAGATCCCTGAAGGTGATCTCCTGGTATTCAATGATCCCGGGGGAGAGCCCCTGAATACCGGTGAGCTGCTCCAACTGGCGAAGGAGGGAACGTTTCTCCCGCTGAAGCTCCCGCTGGAGAAGCTCAAGTTCCCTGACTTGGAGCCGGGCACTGAGCAGTTCCTCCTCCACGATGAATCCCTGGTCAAAGCTGTCCCGGGTTATTTCAGAGAGCCTGAGGGCAAGACGGACCTGCTGATCAACCGTCTGCAGCATCTCCTCCAGATAGCACAGTGAGTGCACAAGAGTTGCCGCGGTGGTATTCAGTTCCCGCTGTTTCTGGTACACCTCCAGGGAGCGCACCTCCAGAAGCAGCTCATGGAGCCTCACCGCCTGGTGGATCTTTCCCCAGGTAAAAATCGGCTGGGTCAGCTGCAGGCCGAACTGGTAGTAGGTCGGCTCCTGGGCCTCCATAATAGGGAAGGAAGATCCATCAGGTAGATAGGCTTTCATCTCATCCATAGGGTTAAAGAGATAGGTACCCGTGGCAAGAAATGAAATCTCCGGCCATCGTCCGGACCGTGCTTCGGCCAGGTCGATCCTGCTCTGCCGCTGGGCGCTGCGCAGCTTCTCCAGCTCCGGGCTGTATCCGGCGGCATGCTCTTGAAGTTCCTCCAGGGTTATCCGGCGCTCAAGATCTCCCGAACCAATCAAATCATCCCCCCGGAGAGGCATCAGCGGGGAAAGCAGTACCAGGACTGCCGCTGCAGCAATCAGTGCTTTCATGATTCTTCTCCTTCAAGGAATACCTCGATCACCTCTTTGCTGCGTTTTTCCAGGAGGTAGTACAGCAGGGGTATGAGGATCAGGGTAATCAGGGTTGATGTGATGATCCCCCCTGCGATGGACTGCCCCAGGGATGCGTACACCTCTGAACCGTCACCTCTTGCAAAGGCCAATGGAAGGACGCCGAAGAAGGTGGTCAGGGTAGTCATGAGTATCGGGCGAAGCCGCTGGGCAGAGCCCCTCAGGACTGCATCCCGCAGTTCATACTCCCGCTCTTTCCTAAGCAGGTTTATGTAGTCGATCAGGACAATGGCGTTGTTCACCACAATCCCCCCCAGGGCGATGATACCCAGAAAGGCTACAATGGAGAGGGTGGAACCGAAGAGCAGCAGGCCGAAGATCACCCCGATAAGGCAGAAGGGAATCGACACCATCACAATCAGCGGCTGGGTAAACCGCTCAAACTGGATCACCATCACCGCATAGACAAGAAAAATCGATATCCCAAAAATGAGCAGCAGCTGTTGTATGGAACTGTCCATGAGGTCGGTAAGCCCCCCGATGGACCAGGTCACCCCGAAGGGGAGGTTGAGCTCCTCCAGGCCGGCAATGGTCCGGTCCCTGATTCTCGAGAGGTCCTCGCCGTAGATGTAGCCGGTGACCACCACGGTCCTCATCCGGTCCCTCCGCTCAATCGTGGCAAAGGTCGGCTCTACCCGCAGCTTCGTGAAAGCTGAGAAGGAGACTTCCCGGCCAGTGTCATCCACCAGCTGGACCTGCTCCATCACATCCTCCGTGAGGGCCCTGCCGGACAGGTTTGAACTGAGGACTATCGGACGGTCCCCGACAGTTCCCCGGTAGGTGCCCACCTCCTCTCCATGGAGCAGGATGCGGGAGGTCAGAGCCGCCTGGTAGGAGGTAAACCCAAGGCTTCCGAGATGATCCAGGGCGAGATCCCCAATGGCGGTCTCCCGCTGCATGTCGAGGCTGGTGGTCGTTTTATAGACCTGGGGATCCCGTTCAAGAATCGCCTGCACCTCCCGGGCCGACTGGGCGAGCAGCTCATAATTGCCGGAAGCGATATGCACCTGGAATCCGGTTCCATCGGTGGCAAGGGTGATCAGCTGGTCAAACCCGCCGTTCTCCACCAGCACATCAATGTCACCTACCTCCTCCTCTATGACATACTGGAGGTGCCGAATAATCTCATGCACACTGCGCTCCCGGTGGCGCGAAGAAGGAAGCACCACCTTGCCGTACCCGTAGTGGGGTGCAGGGGAGCTCCTGGAAAACTCATTTTTATATCCGGTGAAGAATACCGCCGTCTCAACCTCGGGTACATCTCTCCTTACTATGCTCTCAACGGCAAGCACCTTCTCCCTGCTCTGCTCCAGCCTGTAGCCCTGGGGAAAGGTCATGTAGATGTAGAATTCCCCGGTATCCGCCGAGGGAATGAAGGACATCCCCACCAGGGAGAGCACCAGCACCGTGAGGCCGAGGATCATCACCGCAGTGAGCAGGACGAACCGGCCGTGGTCGAGGCACCATGAAAGGGTGTTCTGGTAGGATCTGGCCAACCGGTTCATGAGCAGGTCCATCAGGGGCTTTCGTTTCCGTACACGGGAGCGCTTGAGCAGCTTTGATGTAAAGAAGGGAATCGTGACCACCGATACAATTAGTGAACCGGTTAGGGCGAATATCAGGGTCAGGGAAAGGTCCACCATGATCGTCCCGATGATTCCGGTTAGTGCCAGCAGAGGGATAAAGACGCTTACCGAGGTGGTGATTGATGCAAGGACCGCCTTGCTCACCTCCCGGGTCCCCTGTTCTGATGCAAGCATCTTATCCTGCCCACGATTGAAGTGGCGGTAGACGTTCTCCAAGATAACGATGGAGCTGTCCACCACCATACCCAGGGCAACCACCAGTGCCGACAGGGTCAGTATATTCACCGTCTGACCGGAGAGATACATCCCGATAAATGAGAACACAATCGTCAGGGGAAGGGAGGATGCGATGATCAGGGTCGCCCTCAGGTTGCTCAGGAACAGCAGGATCACGATCACCGACATCAGTACCCCCATAAGACCGGATCGCACTACCGTAAGGAGAGAGTTGCGCACCATGGTGGAGTCATCCTGGAGGATCTCGAAGGATATGACCTCTCCGTAGGATTCCTCCACCTGGGCCATGACCTTCTTGACTCCGGCGATTATATCCGGGGTATTGCCGTCATCACGTTTCATGACATCCACCACCAGGACACTGCTGCCTTGGGAGTCGATGTAGGCATCAGGCTCAGGGATTCGTAAAGAGACCTCTGCAATATCCCTGAGGTAGATAAGCTCTCCGTTTGATGAGCCCACCACCAAGTCCCGCATCTCCTGGAGACTTCCGAACTCTCCTGATATCCTGACGTGCATCTCCTGGCCCCGGTACTGGCTGGTTCCGGCAGGAAGGGAAACATTGGCGTAGCTGAGGGTCTCATAGACCTGGAGGGTTGAGATACCCCGGGCATAGATCTCCTCCAGCTGGAGTTCGATAAAGACCTCCTCCCGTTCACCGCCGAAGAACTGTACCCGGCTCACTCCCGGCAGCTGGTTGATTGAGGGTACCAGGGAGTCCTCGATGAATTCGCTCACCAGCTGGGGCGAGCGGTCACTCACCACAGCAAAGGAGAAGATGGGTATCAGCTCAACCCCGGCCACGAGGGCAATCGGCTTACCCTGAATGCCCGACGGCAGGCTCGGCTCCAGCTGGTCAATTTTCGCCCGGATTTCCGGAAGCATGTCATAGAGGTCGACATCATCGGAGAAGGTGAGCGTGATGGTGCTCACCGAATCGCTGCTGGTTGATTTGATGGATGTAAGGGAGGGGGTAGCCGCCAGCTCATCCTCTATGACGGTGGTCACTTCCCGCTCGATATCCTCAGGGCCTACCCCGGGGTAGAAGGTGATGACGGTGATCTCCGGAAGCGCAACGTTGGGGAGAAATTCCTGGTTCATGTTCGTAAGGGCAATGATTCCGAAAAGCAGGAGGGATACCATGAGGATAATGATGATTGCAGGATGGCGGATGGAGAACCGTGATATATTCATAACTCCCGCTTCCCGATGATACGCACCCGCTGACCCTCCTGGAGGAAATGCTGGCCCTCAAGGATAAACTGGTATTGCTGATATGCATCAGGAATGGAAAACCGCTCTTCGGTCATGAAGGGAGTCTCCAGTGCGATGCGCTGGGCCCGGGAGGTCTGTTCATCCACATACCACACATATCCTCCGGCAACATATGCCTCAATGGGCAAACAGAATACATCTATCAGCTCCTCCAGGACATAGGTAACATTGACATACATGCCGGGCCTGAGCTGTCCGGTAGTGCCGGTCATCCGGGAGACCACCTCAAACTTTCTCGTCTCTGCTGTAATAAACGGGGCAATACGGGTGATCTGAGCCTCAAGGTGATGCTGTCCTGTATCTCCCCCGGGACGGCTGACTCTCACCTGCATTTCGTCAAGCATGGCTGAAAAGATGTCATAGTGCCGCTCAGGCAGGCGGCTGGTGATTTTCAGCTGATCTTCGGACCCGATGGTAATTATGGGTACCTCCGGGGATACCAATGCACCCTCTGAGCTGTGACGCATCAGCACCACCCCGTCGATAGGAGCGGTGACTGCAGCATAATTCAGCTGCAGCTGGGCAAGATGATACTGGGCCTCATAGGCTTCAAACTGGCTGCGTGCATGGTTATAATCCTGGAGTGTGGCGCTTCTTGATTCGTAGAGCCTGGAGGTCCGTTCGTAGGCGGATTTAGCTGACCGGTATGCTGCTTCGGCCTGACGTACCTGCAGATCCAGTACTTCAGGGTCGATCTCCGCAATCAGGTCTCCCTTTGCAAGGGTATCCCCGGACTCAACATAGAGGCGCTGTATCATCCCTGAGACTCGGGGCAGCACGGTTACGGTGGTCTCCGAGGCAATATGACCGCCGAGGGTTATAGCATGATGGAGATCTCCCTGTACAGGCCGGGCAACAACCACCGGGGGATCGGGACGCTGAACCGCCTCAATCTCGCCGCGGGACTGGAAAAACCAGAAGACACCGGCGCCTGCAAGCAGGGCACACAGCACCAGATACTTTACTATACCCTTTGCTCTCGCCATTTTTTTTATGCCTCGCACTTTATGAAAAGGTAATAAACCGGTGCCAGAAGGCTGCAGGTCCAAGTAATGCTGCCTTTCCAAACATATGTCCTATACAGCTATATCACACACACAGGAGAGCCCCCAAAACCCTCTAAAAAAATTAGCGCCGCTGATGTTCATGCAGCCTCCCTAACACCATCTATAGGATACTTAAAAAAAACCCAATCACCTAGATACCAGATATCACGAGTTGTTCTCCCAGGGTCATCTATTTTGGTGACACCTGTCATATATTCATCACCTCATCAGTCATGATATACTTCCCTCTATGCGATGGTTCCAAAACGACCTGTTAGAACCGGGACTTATGAAGATCTTCCGGATTTTCACCCTGGCGGTAACCCTCTTCTTCTTTCTCTTCTATAGCTTCCCTGCACCGGTATATGCTGTCCTCGGCACCTACCGGCGAATGCTTGCATTCATGGGCCTCAGCTATGGTCTGCTCTTTATCTACCTCACGATCAAGCCCTTGAGAACATGGCTCAAGGGGCTCTACCTGCCCCTTGCAGTCCTTGCTTCCATCTTCATCCCCATGGGATTCATCAACTGGGCTCCCTCGGCTCCACAGGCCCAGGCCATGCAGCCGATAAATTCATGGACGGTCACCATCCTCATGCTCTTCCCCCTGGTCATCACCGCCTGGCAGTACAGCTTCAAGATCGTGCTGATCTTCTTTGCGGTCCTGGGTATCCTTGATCCCATTATCTCCGCCCTGGTCTACCAGGAGAGCGGAGAGGGAATTCATATGATCATCTACGTTTCGGCTGTCCGGATCGTCACCTTCACAGCTATCGGCTACATCATTACCGAACTGATGAAGAACCAGAAGAAGAAGCAGTATGACCTTGAACAAGCTAACCGAAAATTGAAGGAGTATGCCCGGCAGACCAGGGAGCTGGCAATCACCCGGGAGAGAAACCGGCTCGCCTCGGAGCTCCACGACGTGCTGGCCCATACCCTCAGCGGACTGACGGTGCATCTGGAGGCAATTGATGCGGTAATTCCTCCGGACCAGAGGAGTCTGAGAGAGGAGATCCGCAGGGCAATCAAGAGCTCCCGGGGAGGGCTGAAGGAGACCAGAAGGGCTCTCCATGACCTGCGGGCCCAGCCGATCGAGACCTATGGAATACTTCATGCCATGGATCAGATGGTACAGCAGTACACTCTCCGTGGGGAGATGATAATTCATTGTGATTTAGATTCATCCCTGGATCAGCTCTCCGAGGCATTGGAGCAGAACCTGTACCGGATTCTCCAGGAGTGCCTGGAGAATGTGATTCACCATGCACAGGCAGACCGGGTCACCGTATCCTGCCGGGGTGCTGAGAACATGATACATCTGATGGTGGAGGATAACGGTATCGGCTTTGACCCGGACCTAGTGGACAAGAAACACCACTTTGGGCTGATCTCTATCCGGGACCGGGTCTCCCGGCTGGGAGGAACGGTCACCATTACGTCATCCCCATCAGCGAAACAGAAGGGCACCAGGATTGAAGTAGTTATACCTATGGAGAAAAGCGATGATACGTACCGTCATCTGTGACGACCAGGACATTATTCGGGAGGGGCTCAAGACAATCCTCTCCACCGATCCGGAGATCTCCGTGACCGGCACCGCAGCTGACGGAGCACAACTGCTGGACCTGCTGGAGTCGACCGACCCCGGACAGCTGCCCCAGGTTATCTTGCTGGACTTGAAGATGCCCGTGATGAACGGTATCACCGCTGCACGGTCAGTCCGGAACCGTTATCCCGGGGTGAAGATTCTCATACTCACCACCTATGACGACGAAAGCTGGGTCTTTGACGCCATCAGGGCGGGAGCTTCAGGGTATATCCTGAAGGATACGCCCAAGGAGGACCTCTTCGACGCAATCAAGGGGACCGCCGCAGGGGACACCTACGTCGATCCCTCTGTGGCGGGCAAGGTACTCAATATGGTCCGGGGAGATATGTCCACCCATCCCAGCAGCCTCAAGAATGAATTCAGCGAGAGGGAACAGCAGATCCTTCTGCTGATTGCCCGGGGCTATTCGAATGTTGAGATCGCCGACAACCAGAACCTCTCTCCGGGAACGGTGAGAAACTACACCAGCAGTATATTTTCCCGCCTCGGTGCGACTGATCGAACCCAGGCAGCTATCGCGGCCCTGCGAAACGGGCTGATCAGGCTCCAGGACATCTAGGGAGAAAGGAACTCCTCCCGGGAGAGCCCTTCATAGGGATCCCAGGGATACTCATCTACGTTCTGGCGATACCGTTCGCAGAGGCTGACCCAGCCACCGGAGGTAATCTGGTCAAACATGTTGGTAATCCGGTAGAGCACTGAAAGCTGCTCACCGGCATGATCCGAGAGCAGCATTTCGGGATCGAGGGAGAGGATCTCCATGGGGTTCTCAAAAACCATCCGGGTCAGCAGGGACCCGTCTATACCGTGCTTCACCAGGTAAGCGACGGCACAGAGCATCCCGGGAATGCCCGGCAGGCCCGCTGCTCCCCTCTGTTTGTCCTCCAGTTCATGGGGGGCATGGTCACTTTCCAGTACATCAATGCGGCCGTCCAGAGCGGCCTGAAAGAGTCCCGCCCGCTGGGCTTCACTGCGCAAGGGAGGGTTCACCGTAAAGAGATATCCCGTGTCCCCCTTCACCAGTGAATCATCAAGCAGAAGGTGGTGCGGAGTCACCCCGGTGGATACCCGGCAGGCGAGGCGTTCCCGGCTGGATTCCACCAGGTCGAGCACTTCTGCAGTAGACACATGACAGATATGGAGATTCCCGGCAAACCCGGTCTCACCTGCGATTGCGAGGATGTCGTCGACAGAGGAGAGTTCTGCCTCCACTGGTCGTCGCTGGCTGTGGTTCAGCCCCTCATCGGTTCGAAATTTTTTCGGATCCTCGCAGTGCACTGCCAGGGCTCCCTGATAGCCAAGGTCGGTGAGCTCCTGGAATATACGCTTCTGCATCTGGAATTCACTCACTCCCAAGTCACCCGTTGAGGGTCCCGCATAGAGTTTCAGTCCCGCCACCCGGGGGAAGTGCTCCTTCAGGCATGCCGCCATATCTGCAGCCTGGCCTTCCGCCCCTGTGAGACCTGCATAGATGCCGTGAAACACCGGCAGCTGGTCCTTCATGAGAACCTGATCGGCAAAGGCGATACGTCGCTCTATTTCTCGCTTGGTCGTCAGCGACGGAGTGGTGTTGGGCATCTCAAAAAGCGCGGCATACCCCACCGATGAGGCCACCAGAAGTCCGTGGGCGATGGTCTCCTTGTGAGATTCTTCAAAGTCCCTCAGGTGTACATGGATATCAATCATGCTGCTCCTCCTGATCCTCACTGGTTACCTGCGACCAGGTTACAAAGGTACCCTGACGGCAGGTAAGCACTCCCCTGCAGCTGCAGGCCCCGCAGAGTCCTACCCCGCAGAAAGTCGGCTGCTCCAGAGAGAGATAGATCGAATCACCGCTGATCCCGGATTCAGCGGCCCGGCGGGCTGCAAGGTCCATGAAGGGTTCAGGACCCACCAGATACACAGCCCTGTTCTCCAGCTCCCGGAGGGCTAGATCAAGCACTCTTCCCGGTGTCCCCTCATCGAATACCAGTTCGACTGGTCCGAACCGGGTGAGTTCATCCCCTAAGGGAACAGCGGGGGCTGACCCGTCGGAAGCTCCATAGAACATCTGAACATCCCTGCCCGCAGTATGGAGCATCCGGGCAAGAGCGGGCAGTACGGCTATGCCGGTACCCCCCGCAATAAGCACCGCCCCGGGCTCCCGGCACACCTGCACCGGTTTTCCATATGGTCCCCGCATGTATATGGTATCCCCGGGAGAGCAATTCCACAAGGCCTCAGTGAAGGGCCCCCGACGTTTAAAGAGAAACGTCAGGGGGTCATCAAGGGCAATGGAGAAGGGTTTCTCCCCCACCCCGGGAATCCAGAGAAATACAAATTCCCCCGCCTGGTAGGTTTTCCTCCCCTTCAGGGTGATGATCTTCACATCCTCCCCCCTGGTTTCACTCCCTATCATGCGATAGGGGGTGAATTCCATGGATCGGTCAGTGGAGAGATAGGACCTGCTGGATGGTCTGGTGAAGATGCCCTTGCCGGTACTTCCTCCAAGCAGGGCTTCTGCTTCCTCCCGGATACGTTCCAGATAACTGCCCCAATGCACCTGATCAACCTTGCCGAAGGACGAACCGATACCGACGGTATCAGCACCGGCAAGGATCATCTCTGCTGCCTGGGCACCTGTAGACACTCCTCCCATTCCCAGAAGAAGCGGCTGTTCCCCCACAGCCCTTCGCACCTCCCGGATCACCTCCATAGCACGGCGGTAGACCCAGTGGCCGCTCTTCCCTCCCCGGCCTCCGAGGGAATTCTGGAGGATCGGCTTGCCGCTGTGGGGTTCGATGTAGCATTCCGGACCAACAGTGTTGATAGCAGCCAGGCCGTCTGCACCGCTGGCAAGCAGGCTCTCGGCGATCCGTCGGATGTCACTGGTATTGGGGGTGAGCTTCGGGATGATGGGCAGGGGAAAATCATCCCCCAGTTCACTGCGGATCTGCTCCATATAGGATGAGGCAATCCTCCAGGAACCGCCGATGCTTGAACCATATCCGTCGGCGGCATGGGGACAGGAGAAGTTAAGTTCCAGCAGGTCAGCGGTATCGACCAGGTACCGTGCCAGGGTGATGAACTCTTCAGGGGATGAACCGGAGATCGATAGATTCAGCAGTTTCTTAAGCGTAAGTCCGGAAAGATCTTCCCGGGCCTGGCGCATGCCCGGGTTACGCAGTCCCACCGAGTTGCCCCAGCAGCCCGGTTCCGGCTCGGTGATGATCGGCTCCCGGTTCCCCGGGTTGGGTTCCACCTGGTAGCTCTTGGTGGTAATCATAGCCAGGGAATCAAGGTTCCGGTCAGCATAGCTGATCATGTCAGCATTGGTGGTTACTACACCGGAGACTGTGGCAAGAAGGACCTTCCGACGGGTATGGGCTCCCGCCAGGGATGCAAGAATACGCTTTTTCTTCACAGGCTACACTCCAGGTGCAGTTTCTCGAATTCCTTCAGCAGCACATCCACCCAGTTATCCGGGGCTTCCCGGTCTTTCCATGGATGGGTAAGCCCGCTGGAGCTGTTGAT
This sequence comes from Spirochaetia bacterium, assembly GCA_007116075.1. Classification (GTDB taxonomy): domain Bacteria; phylum Spirochaetota; class Spirochaetia; order PWKH01; family PWKH01; genus PWKH01. The sequence continues at coordinate 4,523 of SKJE01000059.1, read as the reverse complement.
GCGTACCAGGGGCAGGTCGTAGGAGGTTTCCCGCAGGGTTTTTATCACCTGCCTGGCGCTTCCTCCCTGGCTGCCCACTCCAGGTATCAGGAGTGGGATACGGTGGGGGGCAAAAATCTCCGCCAGGTCCCGCAGTTCCCTTTGATTGGTCGCCCCTACCACAGCACCGACTCCGTTATGTTCCCGATGCCAAGCGATGATGAGCTTCGCAGTATGGAGATAACAGTGCCCCTCGGGGGTTTTCACGTTCTGTAAGTCCGCACCGCCTGGATTGGAGGTCCGATTCAGGATATAGGTGCCCTTATCGGGTCGGAAGAATGGGTTGACTGAATCACTGCCCATGTAGGGCGAAACAGTCACCGCATCGGTCTGCCAGCAGCCGTAGGCTTCCCGGGCGTAGTTTTCACTCGACCTGGCTATGTCTCCCCGCTTGGCATCAAGGATCACCGGGATTCCTGGAAAGAACTCCTCGATCATGTCGAGGATGGAGCCGAGGGCAATGGAGCCTGTAAAGACTCCATCCCGCGGTCGGTCCAGGCTGTGGAAATATCCTATGTTGGGTTTCCAGGCAGCAGGACTCAAGTCCCGCTTCACCATGGCTTCAAAGATGATAAAGAAGAACTCCTCCAGGGCGGAGGCCCCGAATTCCCGGGGAGAGCCCATTTGGCGCAGAGCCGCCGGGAGAGATTCATAGACTGGGTCAATCCCCATGCAGAGGATTGACCCGCTCTCCTCGGCACTCTCTCTGAGCATCAGTGAATACTCCAAAATATTACTCATAACTGTGTCCTTACTGGTTCCGGGGAAATCCCCGCTTCTCTCCCCATCCGAAGGGATCCTTTCTCCATTCACCGAGTGCTTCGGCATCCTCACCGTCAATATACCCAAGATCTGCCGCCAGGGCGATCAGGTCCTCATAAAGGAGTATCGGGATTGCCCTGCAGGGCTCCTCCAGGGCACCGAAAGCCTCTTCGGCTGCATCTAGTCCATAGGAGAAGACCGACAGGCAGCAGGGCACCTGGGCCCCTGCGCTCCTAAGGGCCTCCACAGCCCGGAGGGAGCTTCCCCCGGTGGAAATAAGATCCTCGATGAGCACCACGGTATCCTGCTGGAAACTGTCAGCCCTGCCGAGACCCTCAATTGCCTGCTGAAGGCCATGCCCCTTGGCACTGCCCCGTACATAGCACAGCGGCAGCTTACGAAGATCAGCCAGGGTTGTAGCATGGGGAATGCCTGCTGTTGCGGTACCGGCAATCCAGTTGGGCTCACAGGATAGTATATCCAGGATCTGCGAGAATCCCAGGGCAATCTGGTTCCGTGCATGGGGATCCTGGAGGTATGTCCGGTTGTCGTTGTAGATCGGCATCCGATATCCTGAAGCCCATTGGAAGGGGTCTTTGGTATTGAGCCTGATAGCGCCCAGTTCCAGCCCCCTCCTGGCCAGTTCAGCGCCTATATCAGACCGCAGTTCTGATAATTGTTCCTGGAATCCCATAGTTACCTCCAAATTTCCTTAAAACTGTAGGTGGTGTCGCAGTAGAGACAGCGCATGCTCCCCTCCTCGGTCCGTATAAAATGGGGAGTCACCCCTTCGTGATGATCCGGGCAGGAGATACACAGTTCATTATTACAGGTAAGCCCCTTGATTCCGTAGAGTTTAGGAGGAGTATGGAGCCGGTACTTCTTCTTCACCGCTCCCTGGGATATCACATTGAGGGTACAGCCCGGGGCAATAGCCGCCAGCTGGCGTATCTTTTTCTCCTTCAAAGTCGAATGCCCGGGCCGGAAGATGATGCCCTTGAGCATCGATTCATCCTCCTGGGAAGTGGAAACCCACTCACCCCCCTTGCCGTGCAGTGCAAGGGTTGAGACAATCTTTCCCATATGCTCCCGGATTTCCTGGGAACTATCCCCCTTGCATATATGGTCAATCACGATACCCTCACTGATAGGATGCACTCCTTCGGAGTAGCGCTTCGGACCGGTCCGGTCACTGGTATCCACATATTCGATAAACCGCGCTTCATCAGGCTGCTTCACTTTATTTACAGCAGTGAAGTCGTCACCAAGCAGGCCGCCGAGCATGCCCACCAGCACGATGCGCACCAGACGGCCGTTGGCGCTCTGGCGCTCCCAGCCGTTGAGGGGCAGGTCATCAAGAAATACCGGCAGCTCCGGTTTATCCTTGTTGCGGGGAAGGGGGTGGTAGAAGATGGTTCCTTCAGGCAGCAGGGGCAGAAAGCGCTGGTGAAAACTGATCATTTCCCTGAGTTCATCCTGCCGCTTGAGCACCCGGTCGCCCATCCGCTCGAGCTGGGGTCGGGTGAAGTACCACTTTTTCGCCAGATCCTCCTGGGACAGATACTGTTCAATTGAAGGAAACATTCTCACTTCGTACCCGTTATCCCTCATCTGCCGCACATAATAGGGGGGCATTTCAAGAACATCCGGGGCAATAAGATCCACCTTTACCGAATCGAATACCTGAAGCCCGTCGGCCTTGGAATGGACCGTTCTTCCGTGATAGAGGTCCCCCACTAGGGCGATATGGATGGAGGAGTAGTCCCAGTTGTTGTCCTCCAGGAAGGTGAATTCGTCCAGCAGTTCCTGGGTGGGATGCTCATGGCGGCCGTCCCCGGCATTAATGAAGGATGCACTCCAGGGAAGGTTGTTCCGCTCGGTATAGGAGGAGGTCGCCTTCTCAAGCCATCGGCACACCCCTTCCAGCTTGCTCCTGATAATAAACACCCTGTTGTCGTACCCGGCAAGATTGTTGAAGGTATCTGCATAGCTCTCACCTTTATTGAAGGAGGAGCTGTCGGTGCTGAGGGCAGAAAGCTTTGCCCGGTGAAACAGGGCGGCATGTTTGAAGGACTCCTTGGTCCGGGTACTGTCTTCAAGAAAGACCTCATAGATACCGAAGTCCGGATTATTGATTCGGAACTGCTCTATCCGTTTTGTATCATCCCGGTTGAGGGCTTCCTTGAGCTCCCGGGTCTTATTGAAGAGATACCGCCTCTCCTCCCGGTCAAAGTCGCTGATTACCGCCAGGGATCTCCCGGCAAAGGGATGCGCCATAACACCTCCTTAAGCTGCTGCGCACTCGTTCATTCACCGCCTTGTCTGGTAGTATATACCAGACAGGGCGGGAAGGACATAAAAAAAACGTCGGCACAAACCGACGCTGTCACATATAACTACTGCACCCACGAAAACACACAGGGACTCTTTTTCGTTTCCTGTACCGTATCCGTATCATCGGGTTTCCTCCATCTGCTCTTGGGAACTATAGCAGATGTACCGATGCTGGTCAACGGAGCATTGCCAGCAGGGAGAGTCCCAGCCTGCCCCGGTGATCCTGGAAATAGGTATACCAGTTATCCCAGGTCACTGTTGAGAGTGACTCCCTGCCCTCCATCAGGTAGAATAACCCGAGGGTTACCGGTCCGAAGTGTACATCCCCGTTAAACCTGAAGGCGAAGGCAACATCAAAGAAGTGGGCATCATCGTTACCGGTATTAAAGAAATACCCCAGCCGCGGACCCGCATAGGCCCCAACCCTGAACTGCTCGATAGTGGCCACCGCTCCGAGCTGGGGGTATGCGTTGATCCGGATTCCCTCATGATCCTGGGGACAGACATCCCTGCAGTAGAGCAGCATCAGGCTTCCCGAGAGAGAACGATACCTGAACCTCCCGTCTATACCGAATGACAGAGCCCGGTCAATCTCATCAAGTTCTGAGGGCTGAATCATCACCGAAGGACCAATCTGCCAGTCGCTGAAGGAGGCTGCAGTCAATGGACCAAAAACACTGAAACACAATATCGCAAAGAAGATTATCCTGACATGCTTCATGACTACCCTGCCGCTTCTTAAAGATATTACAGTCTAACAAAAATACCCCGCAGGGACATGCCGTACGGGGTAAAAGCTATCATAATAATGAACTAGAATATGCTGAAGAGCACCGAAGCACCCATTCCGAAATTCGGTTCCTTGAACATGTCCATGAACTTGACATCATCATCATCAGCAATATCATTAAAGCTGGTTGAAGAATTCAGCAGGCCGTAGACGCTCAGCACGATATTGCCGAGGCTCAAGTCAGCGTTTGCCCGCATGCTCAGGCTTGCGTTCATGGCATCCTCTAAAGCATCACCGTCTCCATCATCGGCATCATCGCCGATAGAAAAGTTCAGGTTAGGACCAATTCCGGCACCGAGGCGCAGTACATTGGCCAGGGGCAAGGCTACTCCGACTGTGGGAAGCAGGTCAATGTGCCAGACCTCACTGTCGTCTTCGGGCAGTGTAATCTGAGCAAGTGCAGTTAGCTCCACCAGGGTAAAGTTGAACCGGGCATCAGCACCAAAGCTGTAGGTGCTCATGTCATCCCAAGCGAGATCAAAAATTCCATCTCTATTTTCCCAATCGTCACTGTTACCAAGATTTACCATAGCCGTGGGGCCAATCCGGAAACCAAGCAGGTTTGAGCCGAAGGCAGCTGCAGGGAATACCAGCAGGG